>CAZWKO010000044.1:0-11892 GCA_964634925.1 uncultured Vicinamibacteraceae bacterium | reverse complement strand
TCGGTAAATCACGCACGTGGCCAACCGAAGCTTTGACCTTATAGTCCTTCCCGAGGTATTTGCCTATCGTCTTCGCCTTAGCCGGCGATTCAACGATAACAAGAGCTTTCGCCATTTATTCTCTCTCTTGAGTCCTAAAAAACCAGATGTACCTTTTTTACGTTACCACTACTCTGGAAAACTGCTGCCCAAATCTTGTGCCCCATACTCAGAAGTTTACGCCGGGACGTGCACTCAAACTCTGCGCTAGGAAAACAGTATTAGCACAACTATTAAGAGTACGGTCAAGACCGAACCTTCGGATCAACACAAAGCCCATCCTCCTCCTCGGAAAGAAAATCACCGCGCCAAGACCATTAAAACAGCATAAATCGACTACTTTTGGTACCTATCGTCAGTAACCACAAAGAACTTTGACCTATTCGGCCGACCGGATAATTTTGCCCCACGAAAACAAAGTTAACATTCTGAGGCCTTGCCGAAGCTGCTTGACCTCGTTATATTGCCAAGACAACCCTATTTTTGTTTAGGTCAAGATAATGCGAAATGCTACGCTAGTCCTCGTCGGAATAGTCACCTTGGTCTTGGCCACATCCCTTGCCCATGCCGATGAAACCGATGATGCACGTGCTCAAGTTGAATTTGGAAACAAGGTAGCCAGACAGGCACTATGGGACGAAGCAATTTACCGCTGGAAACGGGCGACCGAACTCGATCCTACATACTCGGCAGCCTGGAACAACCTCGGAATCGCGTACGAACAGAAAGGGATGTTTGACGACGCTCTCGATGCGTACGAAGAAGCGCTTGACTTATCGCCGGACGATATCAATATCCAACAGAACTACGACCTCTTTATGGAAATCTATGACCGCCTTTCAGAAATCGACCGTTAGTGCGTTGTTGCTTCTTTCTGCCTCAGCCTGCACAAGCTATTATGAGGTGCCGATAGAAACACCCCTCCAACCAAAGCTTGAAGTTTCTCGCTTTCAGCGAATTCTAGTGGCAGGTTTTTTGGCCGGTGGCTCTGATGACGTTGACGCTAATTTAGAAACGGCTCGCCTCCTTAAAAGCCAACTAAGAAACGAATCCCGCCTTGATGTTATTGACGCGGAAGTACTCGACTTACTCTCCATAGCCGAAATCGAAGGAGACGTAGTCACAGACAACACTGATGGTCTCGGTCGGAGCACCCAACAAACAAACAATCAAACCGAAGACCCTGAAGAAGACGACGTTCTCAGTGAAGAGGAACTTGAGGCCTATGAATCCATCTTTGCGAACGTGAGTTATTGGCGTCAATTAGGTGAAGAGCATCAAAATCCGCTCATTGTTACCGGCAGTGTTTACTTTACTCCGCATCAGCGCGCCGGGATGATGTCCCGGGAACGTGAGATCTACGATGATTTCGGTCGTCGTCGAGTGGTTCCAATGCGAGCGTATCGAGACCGAAGAGGCTTCATTCTCAGTCCAAAATTCATTTTTATTGATGGAAACACGGGTGTAACCCTCTACACCGAGCGTCATCGAGAAGAGGTGCTTTACGACCTATCCCATAACTCACCGGCTCTCTCTTCGTATTTTGAGCTTATGGATAGGCTAATTCCATCTTTTCTCGGCGCCTTGGCAGACCAAAGTATTCGTGGAACGCGAATCATGCTTCGCTAAAACAAGCCGCTTCCACACACGCCCGATATCTTTACAGACTCCATTCAGAGTAGTAAGCTAACGGGCTGGTTTTACTTTTCCAGTGCTCACCGTCTACCTCATGGTGCGCAGGTTGACGTGTATAGAAAGGTTTCAAGTGTTCGCGATCATTAAAAGTGGTGGACGGCAGGTTCGAGTCGAGGAAGGCGCGGTCATTACTGTCGATCATATCGATGAGCCTGTCGGTGGAACAATCACTTTTGACCAGGTTCTGTTCATTGATAAAGACAACAGCCGTATAGCGGGGCAACCATTTATTGACGCTGCCACGGTAACAGGCGTCATTGACGACCAGGGACGTGGCGAAAAAATTCGCGTCTTTCGAAAAAAACGTCGAAAAGCATGGAGACGAACACTCGGTCACCGAACGGCACTAACTAAAGTTCGCATTACCAGCATCGAAGCAAGCTAAAAAAGTGTTTTCAGTTTACGATTCAAGAGGCATTTATGGCTCATAAGAAAGGCCAGGGCAGCTCTCGTAATGGCCGTGATAGCCAAGCTCAACGGCTTGGAGTTAAGCGTTTCGATGGCAACATCGTTCTAGGTGGAGCCATCCTCGTTCGACAACGTGGCCGCCGTTTCCGCCCAGGTTTAAATGTTGGTTTGGGCAAAGATGACACCCTCTTTGCCACCGCTCCTGGGCGGGTGCGATTTGAAGACCATGGGGCGAGAGGTCGGGTAATTAGCGTAGTCCCTGTGGACACTCCGGCTTAACCCTACCTTCGGCATCCTATCCTTAGGACCGGGAATGTTCATCGACACCGTCGACATACAGGTCGAAGCGGGTTCCGGTGGCAACGGTTGCGTTAGTTTTCGCCGAGAAAAATTTGTTCCGCGGGGCGGTCCAGATGGCGGTGATGGTGGACGCGGTGGCTCCATCTTCTTTAGAGCAAGTAACGACCTGAATACGCTGGTAAATTTTAAGTATCGCCCCATTCACAGAGCTCAACGAGGATCGCACGGAGAAGGTTCAAATCGAGCCGGCAAGTCAGGTAAGGACCTCTATCTGGATGTCCCAACTGGAACAATCGTCTATTCAAGGCATGAGCCTGAGCGGACTGACGATGAAAAAAAGCTGCTGCAGCTAGTCGACCTTTCAGAACCCGGGCAGATATGGCGAGCAGCCGAAGGTGGCCTCGGTGGCCGTGGCAATCAGCGTTTTAGCAGTGCAACTAATCGAGCTCCGAGACGCTTTGAACACGGCCATGATGGTGAAGTGTTCGCGTTACGACTCCAACTAAAACTTCTTGCTGATGTTGGACTGGTTGGCTACCCCAATGTCGGAAAATCGACCCTTATCTCACGCCTGTCTGCAGCGCGCCCTAAAATCGGCGACTATCCATTTACTACTTTAACCCCAAATCTAGGCGTGGTCCGTTTAGACGAAGAAAGAGCTTTTGTAATTGCGGATGTACCCGGACTGATCGAAGGCGCGCACAAAGGCGAAGGTTTAGGGCATCAATTCCTCAGTCACCTTGAACGAACAAAAGTACTTGTTCACATGATCGATGTAACATCGACTACTGGGCGAGAGCCAGCTAAAGACTTCCAAAAGATTCAGGCAGAACTCACAAAATTTACTGCCAACAGTAGTTCTTTTCCATCGACAGGTGGTGACTCTTCACCATTGACCGAGAAGCAACAACTCGTCGTCGCTGCCAAGATTGATGCGCTCGACGAACCACAACGGTTGGAACAACTTCGAAATACGCTTAAGATAAAAGAGCTGCCGCTTTATGAAGTTTCAGCTATTACTGGACAAGGTCTCGCGCAGCTCCTAGAAGGAATATGGACCGCACTTAGACACGATGATGCTTCTTCTTCGACTGACGAAAACAAATCATTGAAACCATAAGCATTCGAGTGATATCTGCATCGCGAATAGGAATTCTCGGCGGTACGTTTGACCCTATTCATGTGGGTCATCTCGACGCTGCCCTAGTGGCACAGGAAGCCTTGGCGCTTGATGAGATTGTAATTGTTCCTTCGCTTCTTACGCCTCATAAAAGTCCAACAAGACAAGTTTCCTGGCATCACCGCTTTATGATGTCTGAACTCGCTACCACTGATATGCCAAACATGCGAGTAAGTGACATAGAACGAAAAACGTCTTCTTCTTCACCGTCATATACATCGTTAACGCTGCAACATTTTTCTGACATTGGATATAGTTCTCAGCAACTGTTCTTCATCATAGGAAGCGACGCTTTCCTAGAAATTGAACAGTGGCACAATTATCCAAGTTTGCTTGAGCAAAGCCATTTCATCGTCATCTCCCGCTCAGGGCTCAGCTGTGCAGCACTTCGAGAACAGCTACCAAGCTTGTCTAGCCGCATGCAAACAATACCCATAGATGACGAAAATATTGTCTTAAACCAAACGCTAAGGTCGCCCTTGGTCTGGTTGGTCGAAGCTAAGACTCGAAATGTCTCATCATCTGATGTTCGGAAACTCTTATCCCGAAATGAATCCACTGAAGGATTATTGCCCAGGGCTGTTAAGTCATACATTTCAAAACATCATCTTTATCCCGATACTTCTGAAACTAAAGTTTGAACATGATTAATAAAGCACAACATTCTTCACCTCAACTTCCACTACCCGTACGCACAATAATCGACGCAATGGAAGACAAAAAGGCGCTTAACTTAGTCGTACTTGACCTTCGAGATACTGGAGCATTTACAGATTTTTTTGTTGTAGCATCTGGTCAAAGTAACCGCCAGGTCAAAGCCATCACCGATGCGATTAACCTAAGCCTTAAAGCCAAAGGGATGCGCCCAACCCACATGGAAGGGTACGAGCACGCTGAGTGGGTACTTATGGATTGTTTTGACATTATCGTCCATATCTTTACTGAACGAACAAGAGAACATTACGACCTGGAGAGACTTTGGGGAAGCGCCAAACAGATCACGATCAAACAAACCATTTAAAAGGCGAGTGGCTCTTTAGCTAATCGCACAGAGTCCTCTCAAAAAAAAAGTTGCGGTGACTTTCCGCAGAATATTGTTACGAATTATCAGTTAAAAACTTGTCGACAGTCTCCGCAAGAGCCATAGCAACATCTGCTTTCGACTGCTCACCGTCAATACAAACCCAGTTAGACTGGACAGATTGACGCAAATAGCTCGCTCGTACTCGCTCAAGCATCGTGAAGTCGCTTTCGTATCGATCGCGACCTGTTGATTTTCTCGCTAGCGCTGTTTCAGGAGCAATATCTAAAAGAAGGGTCAGCTCTGGTTGGGGTAAATAGACCTGTAATGTCTCTAACCATTTCGACTCAAGGCCTTGAGCTTCCCCATAGGCGATACTGGACGAGACATAACGATCAAACAACACGATTAGACCCGCAGCATCCCAACGTTCTATATCAGCCTTGCGTTCAAAACGATTGGCAACATAAAGCAGCTGCATGGTCTCAGGGCCGTACTCTCGTTCTCCCTGAAGAGCTCTTGCAATTTCTTCTCCGATGGACGTCCCATAGTCAGGAAAGGATACGACTCTCGATTTGTGGCCACCAGCACGAATATGGTCACGAAGCATCTGTGCCTGCGTTTCTTTTCCACTTTGGTCAAGGCCTTCAATGGCAACTAACATAATGAGTTTAAAGCCCGTTCGCTAATCTAATCATTCTTCACACGCGAGTAATTCGTCTATATTTTGGCGACTTCGGATAACCTGATAGTGCCCTTCTGTAATTAGTACCTCAGCCGGAAGCGCCCGACGATTATAGTTTGACGCCATCGCTGCCCCGTAGGCACCAACATCGTAGATCGCCAACACATCGCCTACTTCTGGAAGAACCATCCTGTGGCCGATACGAATGACATCTGTTGTTTCGCAAATCGGACCTACGATGTCGCAAATTACTTCTGGCCCTGTTCGTTCAATACAAGATTCGACTCGGTGCACCGCGCCATACAACGCAGGACGCATCAATTCCGTCATACCTGTATCAAGAACAACAAAATAACGTTCATTGTTTTGGGGCTTAACGTCAACAACACTTGCTAGCAACAAACCAGCCGGGCCAATCACCCACCTGCCAGGCTCTAGTATCAAGTTCAACCCAGTAGGCGCTACTGCATCAAGAAGTGCTCGGACATATTCTTTAACAGACAACGTTGGCGTGCCATCGTACGAAATACCAAGGCCTCCACCAAGATCAATATGTTCTAAATATAATCCGTCACTAATAAGAGCCTTTGCGAATCCAGAAATAGTTTTCGCAACGCTTCTTATGGGATCAATAGTAGTAATCTGAGAACCAACGTGAGCATGCACGCCGATAAGTTGAATGCCATCCCACCCACTAATTTCTCGACAGAGAGGACCAGCATCATGCAGTGGCACACCGAACTTGTGCGAACGACTACCTGTCGAAATTCCTGGATGACTCTTCGCATCAATATCAGGATTAATTCGAATTGCTATTCGAGCACATTTGTCGTGCGATAGTGCGATCTGGTTTATACGGGTTAACTCCCCTATTGATTCAGCGTTAATCGCTTGAATACCTAAATTCACTGCCTGGGTAAGTTCTGCGTCTGTTTTTCCAACCCCTGTAAAAATTATGTCTTCGGGCGGAACAGATGCACGGCAGGCAACCGAAATTTCTCCCCACGAATTCGCATCAACGGCACCACCAATTCGAGAGATTAGCCGCACGATACCAAGTGTCGAATTTGCCTTGAGGGCATAATGTATTCGGTGGGGGTAGTCTCCGAGCGCCGCATCGAGCGCGCGGTAACGACCGGCTAACAGAGCAGCACTGTACACATATAGAGGTGTTCCTTCACTTTCGACTATCTTCGAAAGGTTTACACCGTCGCAACTGAGAGCATCACCTGTAAAAACGAAACCCGTCATAAGACCATTGTGGACGCGGCATTGTACGCGCAGCGCGTTATCTGTGTCTAAGTCACAAATATCCCTGAGCTTAATCTACCTGATGCTTGCAAGAGCAAAGACTTCGGATGGCTATTGGTTATCAGACCCTAATGTTTTCTACACTTAGGATTAGCTAACTGACAACAACAGGATTCTCTGCACCCGTCGTAATGGAAGACTTCCCTTCTTCGGGGGAAGCGATTCCTGAATCAACCAATTCCCACGCATGGGAATTATTAAGAATTTTTTGAGCAAAATTTGCATGAAGAGCGTGTCCACCACGATGAGCAACAACATGTCCGATAATAGGATGGCCGATTAAGGCGAGGTCGCCGATAACGTCAAGAATCTTGTGCCGGACAAATTCGTCTTCAAACCGCAAAACGTTATTTAGAACACCAGTTTCACCAAGAACAATTGCGTTATCTAGTGAACCACCTAGTGCTAAACCCTTTTGGCGAAGCTGCTCGACCTCATTCAGAAACCCAAATGTTCTCGCTGGAGCAATATCCTCTATAAACGAATTTTCTGTCACAGATTGGGTTCGAGACTGATGACGTAGTAACGGATGATCAAAGCTAATGCTATACGTCACCTTAAATTCATCAGCAGGATATACAGCAATTCGCTTATCGCCACGAGTAAGAGCAATTGGACGCAGTACTTTAAGGAAACGCCGTGGCGCTGTTTGTGCATGAATACCTGCCTCGTGAACCAGGTAAACAAACGATGCCGCGCTACCATCCATAATCGGCACTTCGGCCTGATTTAACTCAATGCTAACGTTGTCAACACCCAACCCAACAAGCGTCGCCAGTAGGTGTTCCACGGTACCAACCGATGCCGCATCTTGGGAGAGCTCAGTCGCGTAGTTCATACCAGCCACTCGCTCAGTAGTTGCCGAAACCTCCAGTCCATCGAGGTCAAGTCTTTTGAAGCGAATACCGTGGTCAATCGGCGCCGGCTTGAGTCGAAGTCTGACTTTCTTACCGGAATGAAGTCCGATGCCAGAACAAGAAACCGAACGTCTGAGTGTTCGCTGCAAGGTCATTCTATTAACTTGTAACGCCTTAATATTGAAAGCCTTCAAGCTACAAAAAGTTCGTAACCCTCAGATAACGGAACAAACGTTAACCCAGTAAGGCCTTTTCAAGCAAATATTTAGAGATTTTTATTTAAAACATAAAAATCCGTAATGTGATGGTCCCGACCAACATTTAAAAACTATCGCGGAGCAACCTACATTAAAGTATCGGTCATTTGCCACAAAAAGTTAATTTAACATCAAATTTTTTAAATATTTGCCTGTTTCTGATGCTCCATGCTTAGAAATTTTTTCTGGTGTCCCTTGCACAACAACAGTTCCGCCCTCATCACCTCCGCCTGGACCTAAATCAACAACATAATCCGCAGTCTTGATCACATCTAGGTGATGTTCTATCACCACCACTGTGTTGCCCTGATCTACCAATAAGTTAAGAACTTCCAGTAAGCGTCGCGTATCCTCTAAATGGAGACCCGTAGTTGGTTCATCAAGAATATAGAGGGTCCGCCCCGTGCTTCGCTTTGAAAGTTCTTTGGCTAACTTCACACGCTGGGCTTCCCCGCCACTGAGCGTCGTCGCCGACTGGCCTATCGCAACGTAACCCAGCCCAACCTCTTGTAACGTGCGTAATCTGTTTTCGATCAATGGAAAATTCTCAAGCAGAGGCTTTACTTGGTCAACAGTAAGCTCAAGCATCTCCGCAATAGAAACACCGCGATACCTAATCTCTAACGTTTCTCGGTTATACCGACGCCCTTTGCAGTGTTCGCAGGTGACATAAACATCCGGCAAGAAATGCATCTCAATCGCGATGACACCACCACCCTGACAAGCCTCGCATCGTCCCCCCTTAACGTTGAATGAAAAACGTCCGGGACGGTAACCTCGAGCCCTTGCCTCTGGAAGCATGGAATAAAGATCTCGTATAAACGTAAATAGCCCCGTATAAGTAGCCGGATTTGATCTCGGAGTGCGACCAATTGGCGATTGATCAATTTGAATAACTTTATCGATTAAATCAATGCCATCTATGAGTTTGTGCTGGCCGGGAACATCAGTAGCACGATAAAGTTTTCTGGCTAGTACGCGGTACAGAATATCGTTAACCAGTGTCGATTTCCCAGACCCACTTACACCGGTTACAGCAGTGAACAGTCCGATGGGGACACTAACATCAATATTTTTAAGGTTATTGGCCTTAGCTCCGCGAATAGTCAAACGCCCTTTTCTGGAAACACGACGCTTCTGAGGCAATGGAATCATCCGCTCACCACAGAGATACGCAGCCGTGAGAGAAACATCGCCTTTCCTTGAAAGTTCGTCTGGAGAACCTTGGAAAATCACATTTCCACCATGCTCACCAGCACCGACACCAAGGTCGACCACGTAATCGGCTGCACGGATGGTTTCCTCATCGTGCTCAACTACCACTAC
The DNA here is from genome assembly GCA_964634925.1 of uncultured Vicinamibacteraceae bacterium. Taxonomy (GTDB): domain Bacteria; phylum Acidobacteriota; class Vicinamibacteria; order Vicinamibacterales; family UBA8438; genus DTWD01. The sequence continues at coordinate 2,813 of CAZWKO010000044.1, read as the reverse complement.
TGTATTACCAAGATCGCGAAGACGTGCCAGCGTCGATAAGAGCAACTGGTTGTCACGGTGATGCAGACCGATAGAAGGTTCGTCGAGTACGTAGAGAACACCGGTTAAATTAGAACCGATTTGTGTGGCAAGTCGAATTCTCTGTGCTTCACCACCTGATAATGTTGCGGCAGCTCGGCCAAGTGTGAGATAGCCGACACCTACATTCTTTAAAAACTTGAGTCGATCTCGAATCTCACGAAGCACCCTATCTGCAACAAGCGCCTCGCGGTCGTTTAGTTTCAGCTGTTCGAAACCTTCTAAAGCTTCTGAAATCGGCATCTTAACGTAATCAGCTATCGACAACTGATTAACCCTTACCGTTCGACTCTCCGGCCGCAACCGCTCGCCCTCGCAGGCATGACATGGCCGTACCGATCGATATGACTCAAGCGCTTCTTGAGTGGACCAAGCCCCCTCCTCATAACGCCGACGAAGATTTGGAACGATACCTTCAAAATCTTTACCAAAGCGATCGCTTCGTCTACCTTTCTTCTTCACTCCCAAAACCTTGGGTTCTACCGTTCTGCGATTACTTGCTGCAGCACCAAACATGAGCAAGTCACGTAGACGTCGAGGAAGCTTTCGAAAAGGCAGTTCCAAATCAATATCAAATTTTGCTGAAAGCCTACCGAGCGCATACCGGGCATCCTTGTCCAATTTACGATCACCTGACGTCCATGGCCGAATCGCGCCTTCACTAAGTGTCAATGATTCATCAGGCACAATTCGATTCGGATCAAAATCTTCAACAACTCCAAGTCCCTGACAGTCTCTACATGCACCATGGGGCGAGTTAAAGGAGAACACTCTGGGAGTCATTTCAGGAACATTAATCCCACATTCAACGCAAGCGAGTCGACGCGAAAACAAACGATCGCCGCCACCATGAGTATTAATAATCACAACATCGTCAGACAGCGATAAAGCAAACTCGATTGACTCGCTCAACCGACGCTCAGCTCCTGAGCGAATCAACAACCGGTCGACAATTACATCAATCCAGTGGTTTTTTCGTCGATCTAGATGCACTTGATCTTCAAGCGACACAAGTCTGCTATCGATACGAAGCTTTGTGAACCCTTTTGACCTTAATGCGGCGAGTTCTTTCTTGAACTCTCCCTTTCTCCCTCTGACCAGTGGCGCCAGGACGTTGACACGCTCTTCGATAGGCTCGGTCATAATCGTCTCGACCATGCGGTCAACAGATTGCGATTTAATTTCTTGATTACATGACGGACAATGTGGAATTCCAACGTTCGCAAACAGCAGTCGCAGGTAATCGTAAATTTCCGTAACCGTACCAACTGTCGAGCGGGGATTTGAACCAGTCGTTCTTTGTTCAATTGAAATTGCAGGCGAGAGACCCGTTATTTGATCGACATCTGGTTTCTCAACTTGTTCCAGAAACTGCCGCGCATATGCAGACAAGGACTCGACGTATCGACGCTGTCCTTCTGCATAAATCGTATCAAATGCAAGTGAAGATTTTCCCGACCCGGATAGGCCGGTAACAACCACCAGTTGGTTTCGCGGGAGCTTGACGTTAACGTCTTTTAAGTTGTGAACACGAGCCCCGCGCACGTCGATCCACTCGTGCGACATCGTACACATAGAGCCTATTGTTTAAAGGCCCAAACTACTCATGCTACCACGCGTACGTCTTTAAATCTAAGTGTTCTCACACTCAAGCGTTATCGAACAGAAAAATCGTCTCACTAGACGCCACCGCCAAACCACCCATTTGATTAAATGCCGCACCGATCAAATTCGGGCCGGCTAAAACGTGCTTGCGACGGCCGTCTGGGCCAAGCTGATAAATTCCGCTGTTTCCAGCAAGAGCCTCAACAACATGCAATACCCCGTGAGAATCCAATGCAAGTCCTTGAGGTCGACCGAAAGTCGGTTCTAGCGAATCAACCGCCCCTGTTCGATCGATTCGAAAAACGCCGTCGCAAGACGACAATGTTGGAACCGAAGCAAATAAATAACCGTCTTGCCCAAACGCCAAGTGAAACGCCGCGACACTTGCAGGCAGGGTCGAAAATGCTGCCGCGTGTCCAGATGTTGACACACGAAATATAGTGCCTGAGCGATCACCGACATACAATGTGCCATCTTCACTAAAAGCTATCCCGCACGCGACACCAAGATCAGTTACGAAACTCTCATACGACCCGTCACTAGACACCCTGTACACACAACCTTCAAATCGACTTGATACATGTAACTGGCCATCTGGCGAAAAAGCCATGGAGGTTGCGTTCGTTATTCCTGCTACAAAAGGCTGGCGGTAGCCATTACTCTGAATGCGGAAGACTGAAACTGGTGACCGTTCACCACGCGTCCCACTATAAGTACCGTACAAATTTCCGTGATCATCGAATACTGGGCTATCCACTTGATGTAAACCTGTTGCTACAGGACGCCCAATATCAACGAACGCTGTTTCCCCGAAACCATCCCCAACACGAACTGCTGTTCGCCCTCCATCGAGACCAGATGGCACGATTACTCTTAACGCATTTGGAGAAGCAAAAACAACGCGCGTTGGAATATTACCAATGGTTACGCGCGGCAATGAAACCATGGTTGAATCTGGAGCTAGTAGTTCGCCTTCAAGGGTGACACACCCACCCTCAATCGCTAATAGCGGGTAAACAGACGAGATCCGGGGCAAGCTCACGAGAGTCTATTTTCTCAGGCTTCGTCTAATTCGACGTTCCAGTAGAAGTAGTCGCGCCAACTTTCTGGTGCATTGCGAAGGCCAAATG
>CAZWKO010000043.1:0-11946 GCA_964634925.1 uncultured Vicinamibacteraceae bacterium | reverse complement strand
TCAGAAAGGCCTGTTCTTTAAGCTCGATAGTAGAGGCAAGTTCGCATAATATTTAGCGTGTCAGTAGGGCACCGATAACGCATGCCAACAGATTTCGTCAAACAGGAATTCGTTTACACAGAGGGTCGCAAACAATGACTGAACAAGACAAGATTGATCCACGAATTTTCGATCTTTACGACGAGTATTGCCATGGCCACATTGATCGCCGCGAGTTCTTGAATCGTGCGGCTGTGATGACAATTGGAGGCGTTTCGGCGCTGTGGATGGCGCAGGCCTTAATGCCTCGCTATGCTGAAGCGCAGACGATTTCCTTCACCGATCCCCGTATGACGGGCACGTATGTTGAGTACCCATCGCTAGGCGGTACATCGGGGACCATGCGTGGGTATCTTGTCCGACCAGCCGGAGAGGGCCCCTTTCCGGCTGTCTTGGTGATTCATGAGAACCGTGGGTTAAATCCTCATATTGAAGACGTTGCACGACGCGCCGCGGTCGCTGGCTTTTTGGCATTGGCACCGGATGGACTGTCTCCGGTGGGGGGCTATCCTGGGAATGACGATGATGGGCGAGAACTGCAGCGCGGTCTTGTTCCAGCAGAACTCGACCAAGACATGATCAACAGCGCGAACTATCTCAAAGCTCACGAGTTGTCGAATGGTCGTCTTGGCGCTACTGGCTTTTGCTGGGGTGGTGGGATGACCAACCGACTCGCGGTTGAACTGGGAAGTGACCTTCAGGCAGGCGTACCGTTTTATGGGGTGTCAGCATCGAGTGACGATGTGCCTCGCATTGATGCGTCGCTTATGGTGATCTACGCAGATTCGGACCCGCGGATAAACGCGATGTGGCCCGAGTATGAAAGGGCATTGCAATCGAACAACGTGTCGCATGAAATGCACATGTTCGAGGGGACGTTGCACGGGTTTCACAATAATTCGACGCCGCGTTACAACGAAGCCGCTGCAGCGCTAGCCTGGAATCGCACGGTTGGTTTCTTTCGTAACCACTTGGTGGTGTAATCAGGCCCTGTCTGTGTGCGCGTTCGATAACTCACGAGGGACGCGCAACACATCAGGTCTATTCAGACCAGACCGTGAATGAAGTGGCGTATTCGTAATCGGTAGACACCGGAAAACCACTAACAACGATGCAAACGGTGGTTACCGTGAGTCAAGACGCACTAATGCCCGATCGATCATGTTAATTTGTGGGCGTCCTGACGCTGCCATGTTGCGCGCGAGTTCATTGATCAATAGGTAGAGCGCGCGTTCAACACCAGCCGCACCGTAAGCAGCTAATCCCCACATAATTGGACGCGCAAGCATCACGGCCTTGGCGCCTAGCGCCAGTCCTTTAAGAATGTCGCTTCCGCGTTTAAAGCCGCCATCAACAAGCACCGGGGCGCGGTCTCCTATGCCATCGGCAATGTCTGGTAGGACATCGATGGGTAGCACTCCATCGAATCCAACCGCGCCGCCATGGTTCGACACAACAAGGCCAGTTGCGCCGTGGTCAAGGGCCCTACGTGCATCATCTAAATCCATGACGCCTTTGATGATGACCGGAACACCAGCGTTTTGAGTGAGTTCCTCAAGGGCATCCCATTGCACGGCGACGGGGGCTCCTTCTGAGGACACACCAACCGTGACACAGAGGATTTCGCATCCAGCCTCGGTGGCTTCGGCGACGTCCCCCCGAACAGCCCCGAGGTCATCGTCAGCGTACACCTGGAACCAAAGCGGTTGTGTGGTTTCTGAGGCAATTTGGGCGATCGGGTAACTTGCACTCCTTGTTGCCACCATGATGGTTTGGGAGGCACTGGACCCTCTTGCCGTCGCCAATTCGCCCTCGTCGTGGAGGTCGCCTTGACGGCTAACGGGTCCCACGATGATTGGCGCAAACATGGAGTGGCCAAATAATTCTGTGGTCAGGTCGAGCTCCATGGCATACACCATGAGACGTTGACGAAAAGTCATTTTGTCGAAAGAACCGCGCGCGCTACTTTTTAATGAGTCAAATTGCATGGGAGCGAGAACAAGTTCTGCCATCTGTTCAAATTCTGGCGCGGCATAAATTTCTTCCACCGGGCCACGGCGTATTGCCGGGAGTCCATCCTGGCCAGCTGCCGCCGCAAGAGGGCGAGTGAAGAAATCATCGACCTGTTGACGAGCATTGCGTCTACGAAGAGTGTCCTTCTGGTTTTGTTTGGTCATGGGAAATTCGTCCGAACAATACTGCTATTAATCGATTTGATGTCACGACATCCTGCCGTCGCCATCGCGTGTGCCAGTTCTGCATTGATGATCTCGATGACCTTTTGTGCTCCTTGTTCCCCAAAGGCACCAAGTCCCCATCGCGAGGCTCGTCCGAGACACACTCCATCAGCGCCGAGAGCCAGCGCCTTAAGAACATCGCTTCCTCGACGAAAACCACTGTCGATAAGGACCGGCACACGACCGTTGACAGCGTCGACTACTTCTTCGAGTACCTCGAGAGTCGAAGGCCCGTAATCGATAGCCCGTGCGCCATGATTCGACACCACGATGCCTTCGACACCATGTTCAAGGCATTTTGTCGCGCCTTCGCCAGTCAGGATACCTTTAGCGAGGATTGGCACGTCAATCATCGAACGGAGATCATCGAACAGTTTCCATTCGTACCACAGCCGTCCATCGCCGACACCATAGGGATTACTGGTTTCGCGTCTACGTCTGGGACTGCGCACCGCACCCCCGAGATGAAAGTCGTGTAAATCGCGTTCGTAGTACGAACCTTGCTGATCAATCGTGACGACAACGGTTTGCGCCCCCGCGGCTTGACCATCCGCGAGTGGCTGCCGGTTTGCCTCGATATCTTGACGAGCGTAGAGCTGGTACCAAAGTGGACCCTCCGCGGCGTCGGCGATCCTGGTGAAGGGGAAACTTGACGCGTTGCTGACAATCATTGTGGTATCAGTTGTTGTTGCCGCGCGGTACATACCGAGTTCGCCATCAGGATGAAGATCGCGCTGGCGAGACGTGGGTGCGAGCATAATCGGGCTTTTCATCGGCAACCCAAAAATTTCCGTAGATGTATCGACATCTTCAACGGACACGCCGCCTTGTCCCACAAGTTCGACCCAGTCGAACGCGTCGCGATTTCGCGTGAGGGTAAATTCGGAGTCGGTTCCGTGCGCGGTATAGTCGTAAATCGACAACGGAACATTGGCTTTGAAAACAGGCTCAAAGTCGAATGCCGTCAACAGTTCGTATAACCCAACATGGCGCCGGTGGTGATCTAGAGGCCAAGGGTCTCGCTGCGCATGTAAGAGCGGAGATGCTGCGAGGAACGATATGAGCCCAGAGAGAGCTTCCCGCCTGGTAAATCCTTGACGCCACTGGCTGAGCAATTTAGTCACGGTGACTCCTCCCTAACGATTTCTTTGAGACCATCCTAGCGAGAAAATGACAAGACGACTTGGTAAATTAGCCGAATTATGCCAAAAGAGCACGATTCGCAATTGCGCACAATGGATAAAACAGCTTTTTACCGGTTTCAAACAGGCCAACGCGTCGTCATGCGAAATTGGTCCTGACAATGCTTCGGTCGATCGATTGAATGTCACGACACCCTGCGGCCGCCATCGCATGCACAAGCTCCGCATGGATGATCTCAATGACTTTTTGAGCGCCTTGTTCTCCAAAGGCACCGAGTCCCCACCGCACCGCTCGTCCGAGACAGACGGCATCAGCGCCGAGAGCAAGTGCTTTAAGGACATCACTTCCTCGGCGAAAGCCACTGTCGATAAGCACCGGAACACGACCGTTGACAGCCTCCACGACTTCTTCAAGTACTTCAAGCGTCGAGGGCCCGTAGTCAATCGCGCGACCGCCATGATTGGAGACCACGATGCCTTCAACGCCATGCTCGAGACATTTCTTTGCACCCTCACCAGTGAGGATGCCTTTCGCCAGAATTGGAACATCGACCAACGCCCTTAGGTCGTCGAAGAGTTTCCATTCGTACCACAGTCGTCCATCGCCGACGCCATAGGGATTACTGGTTTCTCGTCTACGTCTGGGGTCGCGCACCGCACCCCCGAGATGAAAGTCATGGGCCGAGCGGTCGTAGAGTGACGTCTGCTGGTCAATGGTGACGACTATCGTCTGCGCCCCTGCGGCTTGGCCATCTGCGAGTGGCTGCCGGTTTGCCTCAATATCCTGACTAGCGTAGAGCTGATACCAGAGCGGTCCTTCTGCAGCATCGGCGATGCGAGGAAACGGGAAGCTGGAGTTATCACTGACAATCATCGCGGAGTCGGTTGTTGTCGCGGCACGATACATGCCGAGTTCGCCGTCGGGGTGCAGGTCACGTTGCCGAGCGGTTGGAGCCACCATGATCGGATTCTTGAGTGGAATGCCCAACACCGTCGTTGACGTGTCGACATGGTCAGGGTTTACGCCGCCCCCGCTAACAAGTTCGACCCAGTCAAACACATCCCGATTCCGTTGAAGAGTAAACTCCGAGTCGGTGCCGTGCGCGGTGTAGTCATAGACAGACAATGGGACATTCGCTCGAAAAACCGGCTCAAAATCAAAAGCCGTAAGCATTTCATTGAATCCAAGCATGCGTCGATGGTCGCCCAAAGGCCACGGGTCACGTTGCGCATGAAGCAACGGAGATGACGCCAGGAACGTGGCTAATCCACACAAGGCTTCGCGCCTAGAAAAACCACGCCGCCAACTTTCTTCTCGTTGACCCACAATGCCTCCTCCTACTGCCTAAAGGCTCACCCTACACATGCCAATCCACGGATGATCGAGACCAGTAAATAGGCCTGATCGACATGGTTGTTGCTTCTTCCGTGTAAGGATAGAGCAGTTCGATGCGAGGGTGCGAGTTCTTAAATTAGTGATGCCATTTTCGCTATTCGGCGCGCATTTCGAGGCACCAATCGATCAGTCGAATGAACCTCATTCCCCGAGGTCCAAGGCCATGATCTCGTGCCGGTCGCGCACATACAGTGTTGTGCCAACGAGACTGGGTGGTGTCCAGGCGTTTTCCTCCAAGAGCGCCGTTCTGGCATGGACTTCGATTCCGTCGGCAGACACCGAGGCAATGGCCAGCTCGCCGTCTTCATCGACGAGGATCATCACGTCGTCTGCATAGAGTAAGTGCGCACGCGCAAAACTGCGTTCCCGCCAGACTTCTTCTCCGGTGGTCGCGTTAAGAGCGGTCAAGAATGCTGGGCCAAAATCCCCGCTGCTTCCGATCACGAGATTTCCAATCTCGATCGCGTTACTGAAATGAAGTCGCGTGCGGTTGGTATGCCACAGCTCCTGCACGGTGGTACCAGTCCGATCAGACTGGAGTTGGATCATTCGACTGCCGCCGTTATAGGCAGATGAGATGAAGAGTCGTTGCTGCGTGCTCCACACCGGCATACTCAAATTGAGACCGAGGTCGTTGGCATGTGGCTGATTCCAGAGACGCCCTCCGTCACGCGGGTCGAGTCCCACCACCTCTTGCTGACCCCAGACCACCAGTTGGTCTTGCCCATTGAGCTGAATGACTCGAGGGGACCCAGGCCCGAGTGGGAATGACGCACTTTCCCATACGACGGCACCCGTTTCCCCGTCGAATGCAACAACCCCGTGGTCACTGCCGCCCATCGGCAGGATGACAGTCCCATCGTAGGCGACGGCGCTGGAAGCAAAAGCGTTGTAGTCAACCAATCCGAAAAGTTCAACGAGGTCGTGCGACCACCGGAGTGCGCCGGTTTGTGCGTCGACCGCATGAAAATGACCGTTGACTCCCACCGCGTACACAATGCCATCAGCAATCAGTGGGGACGAATAGGGACCAGGTCCGGCCGCATTCAGCCAAATATCGAAATAGCCGTCATGGGCCAGCGGGGCCTCATAGGAATATTCCCATCGTGTTTCCCCGGTGTTTGCGTCGAGGCCAACGATGATTTCGTTGTCGTTGTGACGATACATGGTGACCAGTGTTTGCCCATCGACGAGGACCGCCGAATACCCTTCACCAAGAGGTCGTCGCCAGAGTTTTCGGGGTGAACCATTCGGCCAAGACCTGGCGAGTGCGTCAGACGCCACGTGAAAATCACGAGTGGGTCCGCCCCACTGCGGCCATGACGGGTAGGGCTTTTGTGCGTGAGGGGTGGTGGGGGCGACAGAGTAGGTTAGCGAGAGAGTGATAATCAGAGTGGTGAACTTAAAAGCCATGTGCGGTCTCAGCCTGTGATGTGTGTCGCATGCTAGTGTCAATCGAGCTTGGCGTTAAGGTACTCTAGGGAGCCATCACAATGCCACACCCACTCACGTTTGAATCGCTTACGGCGCGGCCAGTTCTACTGAAACTCACGCGACCGGTTATTGCGCGCATCGCGACCATCACCGAATGGCCGTTGATCCTAATCGACCTTCAGACAAACGAGGGGATTGTCGGGCGGAGTTACCTCGAACCCTATACCCCGAAGACGATGAAGTATCTCGTCCCGATGTTGCATGATCTTGGCGAATTACTGCACGGACAGCCCGTGGCGCCACATGACGTGTACCACACGGCACGGAAATCCCTTCATTTTGTGGGGTACGAAGGGCTGTCAGCGATCGCGGTTTCCGGCCTGGACATGGCGGCTTGGGATGCGGTGGCCAAGCGCGCCAATCGACCGTTATGCGAAGTGCTTGGCGGAACGAGAGAAGCTGTCGTCGCGTACAACAGCAACGGTCTTTGGTTGCAGCCAGCGTCGGTTGTGGCTGAAGAGGCCATAGAACTTTGCGCCGAAGGAGGCTTTCGGGCTCTCAAGCTACGGCTGGGACGTGAGCGTCACGAAGATGACGAGGCAGCCATTCATGCAGTGCGGGAGGCGGTTGGGGATGAGGTCGCCCTGATGGTTGACTTTAATCAAGGACTTGATCTTGCTGAAGCGATGGACCGGTGCAGTCGCTTAGACGACTTTGGTCTGACTTGGATCGAGGAGCCGATTGTCTACGACAACCTGGAGGGCTATCAAAAGCTGGCTGCGGATATACAGACGCCTATTCAGCTGGGAGAAAATTTTTATGGGCCCCGTGCGTTACACGCGGCGATCCAGATGGAGGCCTGTGATCTTGTCATGCCTGATTTCATGCGTATTGGTGGAGTGACGGGTTGGCTCCAGGCAGCCAACATTGCCGGAGCCGCAGGGGTTCCGATGTCGACGCATCTCTACCCCGAAGTTGCCGCACACGTGATGCGCGTAACCGACACGGCCCATTGGTTAGAGTGGCAGAGCTGGGCTGATCCGATTCTTCAAGAGCCTTACGTTGTGCGCGATGGCAAACTTCACATTCCAGATGTCGCAGGTGTGGGCCTCGAGTGGGACGAAGAAGCAGTCGCGGCTCATCTCGTAGCAGTGTAAGTGCCCGAGGGCAGCAGTCGTTGCTTGTTCCGGAAGGGTCGGTGCTCAGAAACGAACCCGAAGGCCGGTAAAGGCACTTCGTGGTGCGCCTGGCCCGACGAACCTCGGAATACTCGCATTCGGCACTTCTTTCATGGGGACTTCAAGTTCGGCAAGAATACCAATCGTTTCGTACCCAAGGTCGAACACGTTGTCGATGCGCGCAAAAAATTCAATTGCATCTGAAATGCGATACGTTGTTCGCACATTCACAATACCGTAGCCATCCAACGGTGGCTGATCATTTCCCTCGTCCCCGAGAAAAAATCGGCTTGACCCGAGGATGGTTTCTACAGCCAGCTCCCATTTCTGCGTGAGTCCTTGAAGAATGCCGGCTTTCAGACTGTGTTGGGGAATGCCAGGCATCCGGTCTCCAGGCGTCACGGGAAGGAAGCCGTCTTCCGTAGCCGCCGCATTCACGTCTGCATCCCCTGGAAGTTGCAGGAACGACTCAAATGTGGCGTGCACAAACCCATAACTGGCATACCAGCCGAGGCGTGCCACCTGCCCGGACAGTTCGATGTCCATGCCGCTACGCTGCGTATCTCCGGCGTTTTGAAAATAGCCAGTGCCGATTAATTTAGGTGAGGCAATGAACAGAATGTCATCGTTAATGCGTGTTCCGTATAGAGAGATAGACCAATCGATCGAACGTTGATTACGCCCCCACTGTCCACGAAGACCGCCTTCAATGGATCGCGCGACCGCCTGTTTGAGCGGCGGGTCTGCAATGAACGCGTTCGGTACGCGACACGGTTCAGCGGGGTCGGCGCAACTTAATTCGGCAGCAGTCGGTGCTCGGTTCGCTTCCGAATATCGACCAAACAGTGAGACGGAATCCGTCGCCTCAAACACGGTCCCGACGGCTGGATTAAAACGCGCGAACGAATGCTCGCCATTGAGCGAGGTGCCGAGTTTGTCGAGAATACGGATGTGTACACCATTGAACCGACCAGACACCGTGACATGCGACCGGTCGGTCAGAGACAGGGTATCGCTGAAATACAATCCGGCCGCTTCGTTTTCTGTTTCCAGTTTTGTATTAAATACATCGTCCCCGCCCTGTCCATAGACTCCTGTGAACAGACCAGATCCCGTCACGGTTCGCGTCGGAGTCAGCGTTCCGATTTCGCTATTCATGCCAAATTGAACAGCTGCGACATCGGCGGAGACTCCCAACATGAAAACATGGTCACGCTCGGCCAGCGTACCGCGTGCGGTGGCCTGAAGCGTGGCGCCATAACCCTCAGTCGCCGTATCGGTTCGGTTGAACGCGCCATCACCGACCGCGTCGCGAGCGGTGATAAACCGCCCGGTGATGATATCGGCTAACGGTTGCCCTTCCTCCGACGCGTCGTCGTCATCAGCGTCGTCGTCATCGTCCATGTCCTCACCGTTCAGCCAGTCATCGTCATCATCATCGTCATCCCCATGGCACAGTGTATCGGCGGGCGCGCCTGCTGGAAGGGCGTCGTCGTCGCAGACGCCGAATTCTGCTTCATCGCCATTGAGTGTTTGGCGGTCGAGCTTTCTGGCGTAGGCCGATGCCTGTATTGACCACATCGAATTTGCGACAAGGTTGTAGCGTCCTTGGACAAATCCGAGGCGATTGTTGGTAATGTCAGGAAACGTAAACACGGCTGACCGATCAAATGCGAGTAACTCCACCGGAGCCGCACCATTACCGTTGAGACTTGTATCGGCATAGGTGACCGTGATGCCCGCGTCGGTCCGTCCAGACCGGAATGCGACATCGGCGACGGCTTGGGTGATTTGCGATGGTGATTGGACACGCCACCCGGTTTCGTCAAAGTGTGTTGTCCCAACATAGAGGCCCCAGTCCCCCTTGTTCACACCGTACTCCGCTGTTCCCGTCATGCGACCGAATGATCCACCGGAAAATTCCGCGCGAAACCCCGGGTTGTCGAATCCATTCTTGAGCCGAAGCGCCAACGCCCCGCCAAGGGCGTTCAATCCGTAGGTCGGGTCGGCACCGGCACTGAGTTGAGCTCGGTCAACGGCAAATTGGGGCATCAGATCAAATTGCACCGTGTCACCGAAAGGTTCGTTCACACGAACGCCATTTTGATAGACCGCAATGCCTTGAGGGAGGCCGAGCAATGGGGACGCGGTGAAACCGCGAAATCGCAAAGTCGGTTGATGTGGGTTTGTGGTCGCGCCTTCCAGCGAGACCGCGCCAAGACGTTCATTCAAGAGTTCAGCGATCGATGATGAAGAACGTGATTCGATTTCGTTGCTGTTGATGACGGAGACCGCGGCCGGTACGCGAGTGCGCGGGATCGCTGACCCTAACAGTGGTGTGACCCCGACAACACGAACCTGTTCCGCAAATGGCGCCAGACCGAGCGTTATGTCGAGCGTGATCGTGTCATTGTCGAGTGTGATTCCGTCAAGCCGTTGCGAATCAAAACCACCTAGCGAGATGAGAACGCTGTAAGTTCCTGAGGGAAGCGAATCCAACTGAAACGCACCGCTGCTATCTGTGACGGCAACGACGGGATCGCTCAACGCCGGCGATGATGCTGTGACAGTTACGCCAATCAGATTGCCCCCTTGTGGATCGACCACAACGCCATCGATTGTGCCTGTTTGTCCGTACACCGCGACTGTGCTTATTGCGGATAGGCATGTGATTAGGATGAGTGTTCTGATAAAAAAAGGCATCGACTTGCAAGGTCCATTAATCTACTAGCGGTCAGGGATTCTAAAAAATTGGCTCAGAGAGTTCAACATTAGCGATCGTCGAAAAACCCAATCAACTCTAAAAGTAATAAGAAATATCGAGAACCTGCCGATAGATAGGTACTGGAACTTTTAAGGTATGAGCTCAGACAGAAACTTTCTTGAGGACGCTATTAAGGCCGGTGGTGGCATTCGCGAGAGGATTGGCACGCTCATTCGGTTTGGTGTCTTTCTGGTCTGCGTGGTGGTGCTGTTTACTATGACCTTCCAGGTCATCATGTGGGAGGTCGAAGATCAAGCGCATTCCTGGGTCACAGCGCTCTACTGGACAGTTGTGACGATGAGCACGGTTGGCTTTGGCGATATCGTCTTTACAAGTGACGTGGGACGCGTGTTTTCGCTGATTGTCCTAGGGTCAGGTATCCCGCTGTTACTTGTCATTTTGCCAGCCATTGTCATCCGGGTTATCTATGCGCCCTGGATAGAGGCACGGATGCGGCAAGACGTTCCGGGCCGTCTTCAGGAACCGCTGTCCGACCATGTAATTATCACGCGGCATGGCCCAATTGCTTCTGGTCTGATCGACCGACTTGCCTTAACTGAGACTCCGTATGTCGTGATAGAGCCCGACGAGACCATCGCGCTGCGATTGAAGGGCGAGGGTGTAAACGTTGTTAATGCCAACCTTGATTCGCGTGAGGCGTATGAACATGTTTTCGCGGGTCAGGCCAGGTTTGTTGTCGCAAATTGTGAAGACACCTTAAACACGAATATTGCACTGACGGTCCGCGAGGTGTCTGACCGTATCCCTATTGTCGGCTTCGTGGAAGACGAAGACTCTATTGACATACTTGAGTTTGCTGGGTGTACGCATGTGTACGCGCCATTCATACGGCTCGGTGAATTTCTGGCTGATCGTGTCAGTGCAGGTGTTGGCAACGCAGACATCCTTGGGTCGGTGAAAGGGCTACAGCTTGCTGAATTTATGGCTCGGAATACCCCGTTGAGCGGTCGAACGGTCGCCGAGACGGAATTACGAGAACAAACAGGTGCCAATATTGTTGGCGTCTGGCAGCGAGGAAAATTTATTTCAGCCTATCCGACTACGAAGATCAATGATGACAGCATCGTCGTGACTGTTGGCACCGCGACACAACTTGAGTCAATAGACGACATACTGTCACCAAGACAACTTGCTGAAGATAGCGCTCTACTTGTCATTGGCGCTGGAGCGGTTGGGACGGCAGCGATACGGGCACTTAAGAGCAAAGGGCTTGCTGTGCACGTACTTGATCGCGACCCACAGGCATGTGAACGAGTGCGCGAGCTAGCCGATGAGGTTGTCGTTGGTGATGCGAATGAACGAACGACATTAACCCTGGCTGGGATTGAACACGCGTCGTCCGTCCTCCTGAGTACCGGCAATGATGCGATGAACATTTACCTTGTGATTTACTGTCGTCGACTCAAACCGGATTTACGCATTGTGAGCCGAATTACGGAGAGTCGAAATCTTGAAGCCATTCACCGGGCCGGTGCGGATTTTGCTTTTAGCTCTGCGGCACTTGGAGCCAAGGTCATTGATTCGTATGTTGAGGGGCGAGACCATGTGTTGCTTGACCATGATGTGCAGGCCATGTCGCTACTGCTGCCAAAATCCCTTGAAAACATGGAATTATCAGATACAGGGATTACTGCGAAGACAGGTCTTGCAGTGGTTGCCGTCGAACAGAATGGGTCGGTAATCACAGACTTGACCGGTTTAGGACGACTCAAACCTGGAAGCACGTTGATTTTGC
>CAZWKO010000042.1:0-12170 GCA_964634925.1 uncultured Vicinamibacteraceae bacterium | reverse complement strand
AGGTTGCGGTGGCGATGTTGCGCCAAGTCCCAGTAAAACCGTTTCGAGTTCCGGGAACCGTCGACCCAGATTTCCGTAAAAGACACCCTGGGCAATCGTCAACGGTGACCAACCACGTTCATTAACAGGACTGAGTGCGGCGCCCTGGTCAAGCAAGAACAGTGTCAACTCCTTGCCCCCGCGCATCACAGACCCATGCAACGCACCATCGCCATTGTCGTCGATGGTGGTGACCGAATCCCCGAGTTCCATCATCAATTTCACAGCCGCAAGAGCTTCCTCATTATTACCAGCACTCTCATTCGGCCAGACTGATACCCCAGCCGCAACTAACAGCGCAGTGGTCCCATCCTCATTCGTCAGTAGCGGGTCAGCACCAAGGTCAAGCAGAAGGCGCATTAACTCAAGATCGACCACCTTGGCGGCGAGAAGGAACGGCGTCGCATCAATTCGGTTCAATAAATTTCGGTAACCATCGCGTGGCTCCTTCGTCTGCCGCGCATTAACGTCAGCCCCATGCGCAACCAGCGCCTGGACGAGTTCGAGATCTGTGACACGACCTCGTGGCCGCGGCGATGGATTATGCTGGTTCTTGTTGGTATTTGGTCGCCGTGTCCACACAAGCTGGTGGAGAGCTGTCCAACCCTGCTCGGCGGCGGTCGGATCGGCGCCACGTTCTAATAACCGAACCGCCAAATCATAGTGCGCGTTGATCACCGCGACGACCAGCGCACTCATGCCATCGGGAAGTGTTTGATGAAGATCCGCCCCAGCATCAAGTAACGCGTCGACCGTTTCAATATGGCCCAGACGCGTGGCAAACATCAGCGGCGTAAACCCGGAGTTCGTGCGCCCATTCACCTCCGCACCAGCCTCAACCAGCGGTCCGATGACATCAGCGTGACGTTCGGCAGCGGCCCACATCAAAGCGGTCTGCCCCATCCAGCCTTCACGGGCCACCGGATCGGCCCCGTGCTCCAGTAACGCGACCACACTGTCTACAACTCCTGTTCGTGCAGCCACCATCAATGGCGTCTCACCATCCGCCGACGCTTGATTAGGATCGGCTCCTGCAGTCAAGAGCACATTGATCGCAGCGACATGACCACCCGTGCAGGCCAGCGATAGCGACGTGACGCCAAATCGATTTCTTGCGTTGGGATCAGCCCCTGCATCAAGTTCTCGCTGAAGTGATACGACATCCCCACGATGAGCCGCATGGTGGAGCGCGGAATCAGACTCGACTCTATCGAACGTTCCAGACTGTGCGCCGGCCCCATCAGCAAGGCCGAGAATAATCCCAAGAACCAGCAGAACACCAAGCATATCTACCGCCATCGACCTCGAGAACCAGGTCAATCGACGGCCAAGCCAATCGAACATTCGTTCAACCTCTGCCTTCACACTCGTCAAACGTTTGCCAATGGGGCCAGTTCGACAAGCCGGCCTGTGCTGTCACCCAATCCGTCATCAAGTCGAACACCCGCTTTATCCAATTGACTGACCAGTAGATTCGTCATGGGCGTATCACGCGGATACTGCAGGTGACGTCCGCCTTTGAGTTGTCCCGCACCACCACCCACCAATAACAGTGGCAGATCAAAATGAGAATGTTTATTGCTATCACTTAACGATGCGCCGTACATCAGTAATGAATGGTCCAGCAACGACCCATCCCCGTCAGGGGTATTCGCCAGTTCATCAAGGAAGCGCGTAAACAGCGATACATGGTAGGTATTGATCTTGGCAAGCTGTGCAAGTTTCTGCGGGTCGTACCGATGGTGAGATAACCCATGGTGTGAATCAGGAATACCGATCTCAGGGTATGCCCGTCCATTTAACTCACGCCCCAGCATGAACGTAAACACCCGTGTCATATCAACCTGATAGGCCAACGCAGTCAGATCGAACATTAGTTCAACATGTTCTCGATACGATTCCGGAATTCCGACAGGACGTTCAAGTTCAGGTAATTCCGTATCCTTCTCCTCTGACAGTTGGATACGACGTTCAATCGCACGCACGGCATCAAGATACTGGGCAACACGAGCCTGGTCACCGGACCCAACCTCTCGCTGCAGTCGCGCCAAGTCACTCGAAATCGCGTCGAGGATACTTCGGTCTTTCCTGAATTCCGATTGCCGTTGGGCAGTCGAACCCCCGTCACCGAACAACCGTTCAAAGACGACACGCGGATTATTCTGCATCGGAAGTGGCGTCGTTTCATCTCGCCACGCAATGGTATTCATGTAGATACAGCTGTACCCGTTGTCACAACTCCCAACAAGAAAGTCCTGATCAATCGCCAGTTCCAATGATCCAAGTGGCGTTGTCCGCCCCAGCTGGTCGGCGGCAATCTGATCGGCGGTCTTTCCGGCACGGACATCCGCACCTTCTGTTTCACGTGGATGAACCCCATTCAACCATGTGGCAGTCGCACGGGTGTGTTCGCCATTTCCATCACCAAGCGCTTCGGCCTGACCTTGTGCCAACCCACTCACCACAACCGTCTGTTCACGGTACGGAGCAAGCGGACTCAACGTGTTGGACAGCTCAAGCGACTCCTTCGTCGCAGGCATCCACGCATCCATCGCCATCCCGTTCGGACAGTAGACCCAGCCTAAGCGACGGACTGGCTCAGCTGCCCGACCCGAAATACCCGACAACGCTGGTACCATGGCATCGAGCATCGGCAACGCCAACGCAGTCCCAAGGCCACGAAGGACGGTCCGCCGTGGAAGCATTTTCTTCGAAATAATCATGATTCCGTTCTCCTCATTCTGAACGGTGGACTTTTCACGATACCAAGGATAATCGATGAGAATCGATAATTATCTTTTTCCACACTCCGTAAGATGCTTCGTACGATTGGCGCATCGTAATGCTCCAATCCTCGACCAAGTGCATAAATCATGAGTTTCTCGGTTAGTGTACCGACAAAACGAGCAGGATTCGCCACTAAGGCATCCCGTAAACCGGCTGCACCGTCAAACTGCGTCCCATCCGGCAACTCCCCAGTGGCATCAATCAGGGTATTTGTCGCCGTATGCGTGCGAAACCGTCCAACCGCATCGAATTGTTCAAGAGCAAACCCTGGTGGGTCCATTAGACGGTGACAACTCGCACACGCCGGATTGGCCCGATGGCGTTCCGTGGCCTCCCGCATCGACAGTATCTCGCCATTGGTCGTCGTTTCCTCCAAGGACGGCACATCCGGCGGGGGTGATGCAGGTGGGGTACCTAGCAAATTCTCAAGAACCCACTTTCCGCGTAATACTGGCGACGTACGGTTCGGATATGCCGTCACCGCCAAGATACTCGCATGCCCGAGAAGGCCACGCCTAGCATCATGGCCGGCTTGATCAAGTGACACACGCCGGAAATGACTCCCGTAGACATGCGGGATGTCGTAATGGCGAGCCAGCCGCTCATTGACAAAGGTGTAATCCGCCGTCAACAACGTCATGACATTCTGGTCACGACGAAAAATATCCTCAACAAAAAGTTCTGTTTCCCGTTGCATCGCCCGGCGCAATGCTTCGCCGACATGAGGAAATAAATCTTCATCTGGATATAAGGCTGGGACATTTCGAAGATAGAGCCACTGACTGGAAAAGTTTGTCACGAGTGCACTCGCTCGATCGTCAGCAAGCATGCGACGCGTCTGCCGCTCAAGGATGATCGGATCACGCAGTTGCCCAGTTGTCGCCAAGTCAATCAACTCATCATCAGGCACACTAGACCACAGGAAGAATGACAGTCGCGAGGCAAGCTCAAAATCAGTGATCTCATAGGGTGTGCCAGGCGCAAGACCGTCCGGATCCCGCTCAACACGAAGAACAAACTCTGGACTGGCGAGCACCCACCGCAAGGCAAGTTCAATTCCGGCATCAAAGCCCGCTTCAGTCCGTCCATCTTCAAAAAATCCAAGCAACACACCAAGGTCTGCATTCGTAACAGGTCGGCGATATGCCCGCCGTGCAAGTTTCGACAGGATCTCTCGCGCACACGCTGTCTGCGCTGCAACCGATTGAGTATCGGACGCATTGCACCGAAAGATTTTCTGTCGACTTGGCGTCGGCATAACCGGAGACGTATCGCTCGCATCATACGGCCCCGTAATCGTGACCTGACCAAGATACGGCTGATGCCGAGTGTCAACGGCAGTATATGGCCGCAAATAAGGTTCACGCACTGATTCTGGATACGCCCATGTCCGACGGGCGAAGGTCACTTGAATGTTGCGCGGACCTGCCCGCACTGGAATCCTGAATTCCCAATCCCGATCGACTTCACGTTGACTCGCTCTCCAATCCCGATACGCGACACTATCTCTTGGAACATCGGTTGGGGGCGCTTCTCCTACGGTGTAGGACTGAACAATTTCATTATCGAAACTAACTTCAAGTGTATGCGGGACATCGAACGCCGCCAGTGCGCCGCCAGTCCCACGCGCCAGAATCACGCGAACAACATAGTCGCCATCTTGTGGAAAGTTGTGCTGGAAACTAGCACCTCCTCTAGTACCGAACGGCATACTTTCGACCCAATGATCTTGTGACAGATCATTCGTCACGCGGAACGTTTCCGTGGTAGCAGATGCGACCGGCCTTCCCACGGCAATACGACTTATTTTTCGTGCTGCAGCCAAGTATCGTTCAAGGAGTGTCGGGGAGACCCCGAGTACCCCAGCAATATTGTCAAAGCCGTAGCTCGCGCCATCGGCCGGAAGTAATTCAGACACATCGATTTCAAGATCCAAGAGATCTCGAACAGCGTTGTGATACTCAGTACGATTCAAACGGTGGAAGGCTTCGGTTCGCCCAGGATTTACCGATGCAAATGCATTCTCATCAAGCTCGGTCTCGAGGTATCGGATAAATCGTTCGTAGGTTGCCCCGTCTGGCCTCGGCCTCGGTGCCGGAGGCATCGCACCAGCGCGCAGTTTCCGAACCACAGTTTCCCAGACGGCCGGATCTGCTTCAACCTCCATCACATCATGCCGGTCAAGCGCCAGTCCGCCTGTCTCTAGTTGTTCGTTATGACAGCCGACGCAATAACGGTCGAGAAGATTCTGTTGCCACACCTCCTGAGCAACGACTCGTCCACCTCCCCAACCCAGCAACAGTTGCATGCCGACCAGCAAAATCGTCGATAACTGTAATCGCGACATGGCTAATTCTCGTCAGTATCAGGTGAACGCAAGAACCTGTCAAATGGTCCTGACATGCGCGTAGGCTCGTAATGATCTATCCTGATGGTCAGGAGAACGAGCCCATGAATTACCAACGACAGCAAACACCTGCATTGCAAGGAAGTTACACCTCGACACCGGTAGAGTTTCTCGGGGTCGACAGACGAGCCACCTTTATATCCCGCACGTATAACCACCTTTTTGCTGCGATCGTCGGATTTATTGCGGTGGAAATGTTTTTGTTCACCTCAGGCCTTGCGGAGCCGATTGCCCGCACCATGTTGGGTGGCAGTTGGATGATCGTGCTGATGCTGTTCATGGGACTCAGCTGGCTTGCCACGCGCACAGCCACACAGTCGAAATCTCTCAAGCATCAATACCTTGCACTCAGCGGATTTGTCGTTGGCGAAGCAGTTATTTTCGTACCACTGCTTTATCTTGCGCAGTCATATGCTGGTGGCGGGGTTATTGAAAGCGCTGCCGTAGTGACCTTGATGGGGTCTGCTGCACTCACAGCAATTGTGTTCTGGACACGAAAAGACTTCTCTTTTCTCGGAGCCATTTTGCGGTGGGTCGGCATCTTGGCTGTTGTCGCAATTTTTGCCGCGCTTTTATTTGGCTTCCAGCTCGGCACCTGGTTCTCTGTTGCCATGATTGGCATGGCAGGAGCGGCCATTCTCTACGACACATCGAATGTATTGCATCACTATCCAGAAGATCGGTATGTCGCCGCCGCCCTCACACTGTTTGCTTCGATCGCATTAATGTTCTGGTACGTATTGCAACTCTTTATGGGATCGTCACGAGACTAACGGAAAGAGATAGCGAGGTATTTCACATGATACGGGCCACGGTCGTCACCAGCATGCTTGTCGCACTTTTCGTCGTCGCGGGAGTAGCACCAGTCAACGGACAACTGAGCACCACCGCGACAAAATTTGTCGAAGTCGCGAACGGATATCGACTGGCGTCGAACATTACCTATTTACGAGCTGGAGGCGTCGACCTCAAACTGGACGTGTATCAACCACGAGGCACGACTGAACCTGCACCCACTCTCTTATTTATTCATGGCGGAGGGTGGACCAACGGTGCCAAGGAAACGTCCTTGATGAATTTTCTTCCCTATTTGGAGAGTGGGTGGGCTGTTGTCAACGTGGAATATCGGATGGCCGACGATGCACATGCACCGGCAGCAGTTGAGGATTGTCGCTGCGCGCTACGATGGATCTACCGGAACGCTGAACAATTTAATTTTGATGTCGAGAACATCGTCGTTACCGGCAATTCGGCCGGAGGGCACCTTTCCCTGACGACCGGCTTTCTCCCCGCTTCTGCCGGTTTAGATCGGCAATGCCCGGGCGACCGTCGTCGTACATGGACCACCGGTGACACCTCAACCGCGGACCTTGAAGTCGCGGCTGTAATCAATTGGTACGGAATCACCGATGTCTACGACCTGCTGCATGACACTCCCGGCGTGTCGGGAAACTTTACAGAGGCGTGGCTCGGGAGTCGTGCTGACCGCGATGACGTTGCAAAGCGCGTGTCGCCAACAACGTATGTACGATCTGGCTTACCACCTGTTCTGACAATTCATGGTGATGCCGATCCGATTGTGCCGTACAAACATGCGACACGACTACATGAGGCACTTGACGGTGCAGGTATTGCCAACGAACTTGTGACCATACGTGGCGGTGGTCATGGCGGATTCAGTAATGATGAAATGCTACGAATCTTTACTGCCATTGAGGCCTTTCTCAACAATCACGACATCGGGCAGTAATACGGCGGTGCCTGAACCACTCCTGCGCTCAACATCCATCGGGACAGGAGTGGCTCACCCGTAATCAAGTGACCTAAAGTGGCAGCACGAACCTCCAACCTTCGTCGAGCCGCTGTTGAAGTCGACCACGTCCGTCACCACAGCCACAAATGACGCGGTCCTGTGCCTGGCAGGCTGCAAGAACTGTTGCGAATGCCTCATCGACCTCAGCATGATTGCGGTCGGAAGGATTTGGCCCGAGACCAAGGTCCACCGCCATATCACCGGGAACAACCATGATCGCGCTGACGGGAGCCTCCAGAATTTCGTGGATGTTATCGACGGCTTCCTGGGATTCGATCATCGCCACCGCAAATAACTCGCCCTCGGGATTGAGTGGCCAGACGTCTGCACGCCGGTAATACTCGTTGGCGCCCATATCCCATAGACGCATCGCTCCGCCTGGTCCCCAACCCCGCTCTCCGCGTGGTTCTGGGTACGCTGAATCATCCAGTGGCGGGTAGCGCATCGCTTCCACAAAGCGGACAGCTTCTTCCTTAGTATCAACGTGTGGCAAAATGACACCAAACCCGCCGATATCAAGGACCTGTTTTACGGCCCACTTAAAATCCTCGTCACCATCTTGAGGGACCCGAACAAGCGGCGTCAGACGCATCCGTCCGTCAGCGTCTCGGTCTTGGTCCATCTCAGCCAACACTTCTTGAACCAATTGCCCCGAAAACGGAGAATGCTCCATGTCAACAAAGCGCCATTCCTGATTCGCCACCGCCGCGCGCCCGTCCTCCAGAGCTTCAATAACTTTATTAAGTCGAGCCGCGCCTTGCGCATGACCTTCCGGTGGTGCAGTCCCCACCGTAAATCCGATAAACCCCAGTGCAAATACGAGTGACACCGTAGGACGCAACAACGTCATCATGACTTTCTCCTCTTGACTCTGCCAGGTGTTCCCACCGAATTATTCAGTCAGCCTCTGTCTATATAGCCACTGTTGGAATCGTACTTTCTCGCGATATTGTAGCCCTCAAGTATCAAATACATCGCTCTTAAACGACTCGGTGTAGCAATTCCTCTTTTAAAGCAAGGCGTCGGCAATTCTCTGCAGCCACATGAATACTCCGCGCCATGGTTTCTGCGGTGAGGTACGCGACATGCGGAGTGACCACGACATTATCGAGCAACAATAGCGGGGCATCAGGGTCTAACGGTTCGCTTGCAAATACATCCAACCCTGCTGCTGCCAGTCGTCGTTCACGTAATGCTCTGCATAAAGCCTCTTCATCGACTACTCCACCCCGAGAGGTGTTGATAAGAATGGCGCCTGGTTTCATCTGCTTAATCGCCACAGCATTGACCATCTTGTCTGTCTTCGCGGTCAATGGCACATGAAGCGACACGATGTCACTCACAGCAAGTAGTTCCGCAAACGACAGGTACTCACCCACTACATCGGCTTTCGCTTCCGGGCATGTATACACAACGCGCGCGCCCATAGCTATCAACACGGGTGCCAACAGACATGGCACCGCACCGTATCCGACCAACCCGATCGTTCGCCCACATATCTCTCCAGACTCATCCTGCATGTCAACCGTTAAGCCGTGTGTCTTTCCTGTACGGGTGGCATGGTCCAGGCGATTAACACGACGTAACGTCGCCAGCATCAACAACAGCGCCATCTCTGCAACCGCTTGCGAGTTTGCACCCGGCATATTGCAGACCGCGATATTGCGCTGTCGCGCAGCGTCGAGATCGATTGTGTTGACACCCACACCTATTTTTTGAATGAGCTGTAATCGTGGTGCCAACGCCATTATGTCCGCTGTCACCGGCTCCAATAGATGCCAGAGCACGTCAGCATCAGCAAGCACTGTCTTAAGTCGGTCTCGATCAGACTCTGCGCAACTCGTAATGAAAATCCCCTGATCTTCAAGAGATGCAAAACGACTCTGCACGCCTCCCCCTGCCGTTGAGTGGTATACGACTCTCATTGCGGTTACACCGTTATCATTGCGTGACCATGCCGAACACTGACCCGATTATTGTGCAAGCGCTCAGGCGACTTCAACTGATTGACGACCAATCGACCCCGACCATGATACCCCTCACGGGCGGGGTCTCTTCAGATATTTGGCGCGTCGAACTCAACCAGCAAACAGTCTGTGTCAAACGAGCGCTCCCACAACTTAAAGTCGCCGCTCTTTGGGAAGCACCGATTGAGCGAAATCAGTACGAATGGGAATGGTTACAAATCGCAGGCACAGTCGAACCCACGGCCGTACCTTCTTTGATCGCTCGTGACACCGAAAGCGGGTGCTTCGTTATGGAGTATCTCGACACACAGACCTATCCCATATGGAAAACCCAGCTACGCGACGGAGTAACAGACCTCGAAACCGCCAAAACCATCGGGCAACGTTTGGTCTCTATACACGCAGCGACGGTCGGTCGGCCTGATATTCAAGAGCGCTTTCAGACAGATCACATTTTTCACGCAATCCGGATCGAGCCATACCTATTAACAACTGCCAGGCATCATGAGGATCTTGCGGATTCACTTCAGAAAATCGCAACGGATCTGGCCCAAATCAAACAAACGCTCATACATGGCGACGTCAGCCCAAAAAACATACTTATCGGACCATCAGGCCCCTTGTTTCTTGACGCGGAATGCGCCTGCTACGGAGATCCCGTGTTCGACATCACATTCTGCCTCAATCACCTCATGCTGAAATGTATTTGGACACCCCATGCAACATCGGGGTTCTTACAGGCATTCGACGTACTGTCAAAGGCCTACCTTGACGGCGTTGTGTGGGATGACCGACAAGCATTCGAAGCCAGAGCAGCACGTACACTTCCTGCGCTTTTTCTTGCTCGGGTAGACGGAAAATCACCAGTCGATTACATCACCACTGAAACGCATCGAGACCTCATTCGACATGTATCCCGAAAGCTTCTACTCTCTCCCGCTGCGACACTCCGCGACGTACGCATGACATGGACGGAAGCACTCGAAAGGACAGCATGACCGGGCCAACAACAATTGACCACGTCACCGCCAGGCGCGTCTGGGATTCACGTGGGCGCCCAACCGTCGAAGCGGATGTCATTCTAGAAAACAGAAGTATCGGACGAGCGATCGCGCCAGCTGGTGCTTCCACCGGCAGTGGTGAGGCTATCGACCTTCGCGACGGAGGATCCACACTCGCTGGCTTTGATGTCACCACGGCAATCGACAACATCAAGTCGGTCATATCACCCGCACTCTCAGGGTTGGCCGCATCAGACCAAACCACCGTCGACCAGACACTGCTGGAACTTGACGGGACAGAAAATAAAGCCCGCCTTGGAGGCAACGCCATGATCGCTGTCTCCATGGCGACGCTCCATGCAGCTGCGCAACAACAACCACTTTGGCAGTTCCTTCTTGGTGATAAAACGCCATCGATCCCGCTGCCGGAAATCCAAATTTTCGGCGGTGGTGCTCACGCCGGGAGACGTGTCGACATCCAAGACTTCATGATCATGCCAGTCGGCGCGACATCATTCGTCCAAGCCCTTGAATGGACGGCTGAGGTTTATCATGCAGCCGGCACTCTATTGTCAGATGCCGGCACACTACAGGGCATCGCCGACGAAGGCGGCTTCTGGCCAGCGTTTCAGACCAATGAAGAAGCACTTGATTGCCTCCTAAAAGCCATCGAACGCGCGGGCTACACACCAGGTGAAGAGGTCGCCATTGCGTTAGATGTCGCAGCAACGGAATTTTTCCGCAACGGCCGATACCACCTCGCGCTCGACAACCGTGAATACGACACTGACGCACTCGCCGAACTGCTACTCCGTTGGATCGAACGCTACCCTATTCTCTCGATCGAAGACCCCTTTGCTGAAAACGACACTCCTGGAATGCAAAGATTTACCCAGGCGGTCGGAGACCGTATTCAAGTCATTGGCGATGACTATCTCGTCACCAATGCCGGACGAGTAGTGCGTGCCGCGCGCGAACAGGCCTGTAATGGCCTTCTTGTAAAGCCGAACCAAGCTGGTACAATTACCGAAACACGCACCGCATTAGAGGCAGCGCATCAGGCTGGATTCAGTACGATCGTGTCTGCACGTTCCGGCGAAACCGAAGACGTCACAATCGCACACCTCGCAGTCGGATGGTCCGCTGGTCAAATCAAAGTTGGCTCGTTTGCGCGATCCGAACGGATGGCGAAATGGAACGAGCTTTTGCGCATCGAAGAAGCCCTTGGCACTTCAGCGAAGTTCGCTGGCATATCCGCTCTCCATCTTGGTTAAACAGAATTTCCACGCAGCGGGCTGATGCGTATGAGCCTTCAGGTATTCACGGAGCCGCGTACCGTTCGCGCAACGCATTGCGATCGTCAACCGTCAGCGGTAAAAATCCTCGACTATCAGATTCCGCTGTCAGCGGCTGACAAGGACCACACATCAGGGTGTGAGACTCTTCGTTATGCGGCAAGCCCAACGTGTGCCCCAACTCGTGGGCTATCACATGGCGCGACACCATCGGATCGCCACGATCCAGACCTCTCACCTGTCGAATAACCACCAAGTGTCGCCCAGACTCAATCCGAGGCAACCGCCACGCATACGACATGATATTTTGTCGTGACAGTACAAGTACGATGTCCGCATCCAGTTGCTTGAGCTCCGCTGGCACGCTCGGTTCAAGGTCTTCGGGTACGGGTAACCGTCCGGCGCGTAACGCAATCAATCGTGCATATGTTTCCACCGCACGCGACACGCCCGCGACGACGTCCGGGGAGCCCAAGCGAAGCTCTAATCCTAACGCTGCAAACGTTTCGTTCCAGAAGGCAATAGCGTCATAAGCCGGTTCGAGACGATCGTCATCTATCGCAGGAGCCAAAATGATCACCGCCCGTTCAGCTGCAGAGACCGCTGCTAATTCGACAATACTGATTAGAAAACACACGGCTGCAAATCGCACGACCCCAGAAAATAAACGAGAACCAGCCTCCGGTTCGAACGACCTAGTTAATCCTTGAGCTCTAAACATAATCGGTGTCGTTCGAAACAGACTAACTAATAGTCTTCCGTCGCAAGAGACGCACGTATAATTTCCCGATCATTCCGCACAACAATATGTTGGTTCGCAAACGCAGGATGCGCCCAGAGTACTGTGCGATCGTTCCAACG
>CAZWKO010000041.1:3683-12232 GCA_964634925.1 uncultured Vicinamibacteraceae bacterium | reverse complement strand
CAGATGATCACATCGTGCAGCTGATTTTTGATGTCGTTTACGAACTGGTCCGTAATACTTTTGGCACTCATGTCTGGAGCTAAGTCATACGTTGGGACTTTTGGCGACGGGACAAGAATTCGTTCCTCGCCCGCGTATGGTTTTTCTTCGCCACTATTAAAAAAATATGTCACGTGGGCGTATTTTTCAGTTTCTGCAAGACGGAGGTTGGTAAGCTGATTTTTCGCAAGAACCTCGGCGAGGTTTCCGGTAAACGCTGTTGGTGAAAACGCGACAGGTAGCTTGTAAGTAGCTTCGTATTCCGTAAGAGTGGTTACATCAAGTTGGGTTCGTTTGACACGGTCAAAATCAGTAAACCGCTCGTTGTCGAAGGCAAGAGCCGCTACTAATTGTCTTGCTCGATCAGCACGATAGTTAAAGAAAATCACTGCATCCCCGTCTCGGAGCGGTCCGATGGCGTGGCCGTCGTCGTTCACAATAACTGTGGGTTCAATAAACTCATCGGTGGCGCCTTCTTCGTAGGAATTTTGTACAAGTTGTTCAGCATTCAGTGCTTGTCGTCCTTTGCCCCCGACGAGCGCGTCGTAGGCTTTTTGCGTTCGCTCCCATCGTTTATCTCTGTCCATCGCATAGTAGCGGCCGCAGACGGAAGCGATGCGACCGGTTCCTGTGGCATGTAGACTCGACTCGATACTCGGTAAATAGTTGGCAGCACCTGTTGGAGAAGAGTCCCGACCATCAGTGATCGCATGAACAAAGAGGTTTGGTACTCGATGTTGTTGAGCAAGTTCAATAAGGGCAATGAGGTGACGTAAGTGGCTATGAACACCGCCATCTGAAACCAGGCCGACTAAATGTAGGTTGTGGCGGCCATCGGCGCAGTGGCTAATGGCGTTACAAAGGGCGCGATTCTTGAAGAAGTCGCCGTTTCGGATGCTGTGGTCGATTCTCGTCAAATCCTGATAAACCACACGTCCTGCGCCGAGATTCATATGGCCTACCTCTGAATTTCCCATCTGACCTAGGGGAAGCCCGACGGCTTCTCCGCTCGTGACAAGCGAGCCGTGCGGGAAACGGTTGAGCAATTCATCGTAGTTCGGTGTGTTTCCAAGCATGACCGCGTTATGGTCGCGTTCGAAGCTAATGCCCCATCCATCAAGCACGACGAGAGCAACTGGCGGTTTTCTTCTTGGCATGACTGAGCTGGTGTTTGGCGGTGAATAATACCACGCCGGAAATGGCAGAAGTTCTCCGTAACTGATTGATTCATAATGTGTTGCATGTTGTCAGGTGCATTGATGTGGTTTGGAGAGTTGTCTATGATTCCCAGTCCTAAAGAGTTATGATTACGTGAGTTACGTAGCCCCTCAGGTTAGGAGACCAAGTTTTAATGACTCAGAAATTTCGAGCTTTTAGGTTTGCGACAGTAACGTTCGTTGCAGCATTGTTTTTAACAACCGACTCAGTCGTGGCACAAGAACCAGAGGGTGTTAATCAACTAGAGGATTGGCAGCAAGAGGAGCTGATCTCGCTCATTGAAGAAGCAAGGCAAACGGTGACAGCGCCGTCAGCGGGGCCGGCGCCGTTCGAACTGGGCGGGTTTGCTTCACAGATAGGAACGGACGGCGAAGGATATGTTGCATACACTGTGACGATCGATCCGTCGAAAATTACCACCCCGACTGTAGCGATGTATATGTTTCTGTTGGATCCTGCATCGATTGCAGCCGTTTCAGCGGGTGAAACTGAAGATTCTGACGAGGCGCCTGAGTTACCAGATGACGCCTTTGAGTATTACGATTTCATAGATGTCGTTTCAGGTGGCACCGAGCCGATCCAAATCAGTCGGGCGCTTACTGCGCCTGGCGGAGAATATGAAATTTTTATTGCGATTCGTGACAGTAGTGGTGGTGAGGAAGTCGAAGACGATGCTGTTCCATCGGCACCCTTGTTGTTGCGAGAGAGTATCACGGTTCCGGATTTTTGGAACAACACGCTTCAAACGAGCACCGTGTTAATACCCGATAGCCTAGAACAACTTCAAATTCCATTGACACCGGAACAGTTGCAGCTAAGTCCGTACACGATCGCTGGCGTTTTACGGATTGAGCCAAAATTTGATCGCGTTTTTGGGAAGCAGGACGAACTTTCTCTGATATTTGTTGTCTACAATGCGGGCTCGGAGGACGGGTCAAAACCAAACTTGCAGATTGAATACAATTTTCACCAGCAGACGGCTGATGGAGAGGAATTTTTTAACCAGACTCAACCGCAGGAATTCAACGCGGAGACGTTGCCGCCTGGCTTCGATCTTTCTATGGGACACATGCTTCCCGTTACGCAGAGTGTGCCGCTGTCGTTGTTTCCCGCTGGTGATTATCGATTAGAGATTAAGTTGATAGATAACGCTGCTTCGACTGAACTCGTTCACGATGTCATGTTTACAGTCGAAGAAGCTTAGATAGGTTTTGGCGCTGCAGTCGTGTGACTGCTACCGACGAAAACGATGCCTCACATTGTGACTGTTGCGGTCGGGTTGTTGGCTGTCTTTGCTGGGATCGGGCCAGTGTATTCGGCCGAAATGAATGTTTCGGCCGAAGAAAAAACTGCAGAAACATCACCCACAAGTACGTTTACAGGTATCGTCGTTGACCATGAAAACAGGTCAGCCAGCCGTGTACTTCTGTCACTTTCTGGACCAGCTGGCACCTCAATCGTGGTGTCGGACAAACAGGGCAGGTTTACATTTTCCCACTTGATTCCAGGTCGATATCTACTTCGGACTCACTTCAATTCTGTGGGTAGTGCGCGGCACGTGTTTGAGCTGGGCGCAAATGACCGAGTGTTTGAAAGGATAGTTGTCAAGAAAAAGTTCTCGCCGGTCATGACGCAATTTACGAACGTCAGTCTGGGCGTAACAAAATCGCTCGTGGAATCTTCGGCAGTAGAGTTGGTGCCTGCTACGGCAGGGACTCAGACCGATTTTCGAGATCAGACCAATATAGAAAATACTGATAGCGGTGACCCGTTGGACGTGGCTCCGCACGACCATGATGCGAAATCATGGCGCCTTCGACGGATCCGTCGTAGTGTGTTGAAGGATGTTGGTTATGGGGAGATAGTAGTTCAACCGGACCTTGCTGATAGCAAATCTCAAATAGCCCAAACAGAACTTATTTCGAACAGACCACAGTTTGATAGTGGCACACCGTTGTTTGCCGAACTGCAGCTTTTGACTCGTGCGACGGTAACAGGTGTTAGCGATTTGCGGGCCACAGATGCACTGCAAGGACAAATTGCATCGCTAGCATTGACACCGTTTGGTGACCCGGATTTGACGCTGCGGGGGGCGTTAGAGTTGGTGGCTGGGCAGGCATCGTCTTGGGTTCTTGCTGGCCGTTACGCGAGCCGCCCAAGCGATTCTCATACAATTCGATTGTTGATGTCGTACAGCAGGCAGGCGGATTTGCTTGGTGTTGGATTACTTCCCGACCACATAGCAAACACCACTTTCCGGTCGTCGTCTCGTGAAGTTGGGAGTGTAGAGGCTGTTGATAGTTGGTCGGTGGCGCCCGGTTTTGTTTTCAATTACGGAGCAGCTTTTGATCGTTATGGATACCTTCATGACGGTGCTCTCTTTAGCCCTCATGCTACCGTTGAATTTTTGCCTGCTGAAAACACTCGCTTTCACATAGGCGCATCACAGCAGATGACGGCGCCGGGAGCCGAGCAATTCCTGCCTCCTCTGGACGGTTTGTGGTTACCACCTGAACGAACGTTTACGTCTCTTTCAGGTTTTGATGATTTACGAGCCGAGCGTACTGTTCATTTCGAGGTTGGTGTCCAGCAGAATCTTTCAGGTAGAACTGTCGTTGGTGTGAAACGTTTTACACAAGATGTAAATGATCAGTTAGTAGCAATGTTTAAAGTTGGACGGCATGTTCCGATTGGCACACTACCAGCATCTGGTGGCCATTACTATTTGACGAGCGCTAGTGGATTGACTACTGACGGTTGGGGTGTAAGTGTCATGCTTGCCATTGACGATCGTGTTAAAGGGGCGGTTGACTACAGTCTGGTAATGGCGGACTGGGCACCGTGGACAGCGCAAGGTTTGGCGCCATCGATGGTCGGTGTTTTTCGAAATGGATTTGAACGTGTTCATGATGTTACGGCAACTGTGGAAGCAGAAATTCCAGTAACGTCGACGCGTGTAACCGCACGCTGTCGCGTGAATACAGCCTATGCGGCAGCGTCTGAAAATGCTGTGACGCCTGGCCTTGATGCCAGGTATGACATCCGTGTTACGCAAATGCTGCCGTTTTCACCCATTGATGGTAGTACTTGGGAGCTTCTTGTGGCGGTAAGAAGTCTTTTTCATGAGCAAGTATCAGGTGGATCGAGCTACGACGAATTGCTCGTTGTCAGTCCACCTCGGCAAGTTGTAGGCGGCCTGGTTGTTCATTTCTAGAGTGTGTGTTTTTAGACGCTAGTTCTATGGGTCTTAACATCGGATGTGGCCATTACTGCCCTGGAATAATGGGGGCAGCGGGCGATCTAAATCGTCTTTTAGGTTGTCACATTTCACGGGACGGACTGTCGGACTTCAATGTGGATTTTGGAACTAAGACCAAAGGTCTCTCCTCTGTGGTTTCGTTATGACTTCTTCTAATCGAGAATCGAATGCGAGGCGATACCGTGAGGAATGGGGGCGGGCACTCCTCGCAGTTGGGGTTGTTGCTGCGCTAGTGTTTTTGGCGACGGCCAATGCTGTTGTCGTTTCAAATTGGAGTGAAGTTGAGGACGGTGTGTTGTGGGTTGACGGTGCTAATGGTGTTCTAGCAGGGGACATTGAAATCGGATCGCCAGGCGATAGTGCTGGAATTAAGACTGGCGACATATTGTTGTCAATCAATAATCAACCGATCGAGTCGTACGCTGATGTACTTCGGTTTTTGCATTCAGGGAACGCTGGTTCCCGGCTAACCTACGTTTTACTTCGGGGGGCTAGCCAGCAGCTTCATAGTATCGAGCTTGAGAGTGTATCGACAGTGGCATTGCCTGTGTATTTGGCTTTGGCGTCGGTAGGTTTGTTTGGATTGCTCGTTGGCACTTTAGTTCGTATTCGACGCCCTGGTCATCAGGCGACACTTCACTTTTTTTGGTTGACTGTTGCCTTTTTTGGTGTCTTTGCATTTTCGTTTTCTGGTCGTCTCGATAGGCTTGATTGGATCTTTTTTTGGGCCGATGAAGTTTCAATATTGCTTTTAGCACCTTTATTTATGCATTTCGCCCTCGTATTTCCAGAGCGCTCCCCGGGTTGGATTCGTAATCGCTTAGGTGCAGCAGTAGTGCCGATCGTTTATATGCCTGCACTCTTGCTTGGAGTAATGCAAGTTATGGCTGTTGTGGGGGGAAATGACGGCACAGGTTTTGCTCGCTCTATCGAGTGGGTATGGCGACTTGAGCACTTGTACCTAGCAGCTTGCACTCTCTGCGGTCTCGGGACAATGATTGTCGCGTTACGCCGAGTACGCTCGGTGACATCTCGAAGACAACTTCGTTGGGTTGTGTCCGGAGCCGTGCTTGGTGGAGTGCCGTTCGCTGTCTCCTACGGTATTCCGTATTCACTCGGTTTTGAACCAATTGCGGGTTTGGAGTTTACCGCGATAGCATTAGGACTCATACCGCTCGCGTTCGCTTCTGCCATTGTTCGCTACAGATTGCGTGATGTTGAAGTGATCGTGAAGCGAAGTGTCGTGTATACCGCCGTTGTTGTGGCGATGGTGTTGATTTATTTGGCACTAGAGGGCTTGGCCACTGCGGTTTTCCTAGAAGAATCAGATGGCCACAACTCAATTATTGCGCTATTAGCGACTGCCGTTGTAGTTCTTTTGGCTAGTCCCGTCAAGAACGGGATCCAGACAATGCTCGATCGTGTCTATTATCGAGATCGCTTTGATTATCGTCGAGCGTTAGTACGTTTTGCTCGCGATCTTAGTACGGATTTGAATCTTCAAAGACTTAGTGACCGTTTAGTAAGTCGAGTGAGCGAGACATTTGATATCGACCGAATGGTTTTACTTTTCGGTCAAGATTTTGCACCTAATACAGCTACTCGTGAAGGCAATAATTACCATCCAATAAGGTGGAGAGGTTTTGATGGTGTACCGCCGACACTAAAACGCTCATCAAGTATTGGTGAAAGAATGGCTGGTCGCCATATGGTTTTACTTGATGACCCGGTTAATCGACGGAAATGTTCTCCGGATGATGTCAAGTTTTGGCGGGCACAAGAAATCTTTTACTTTGTGCCATGCGTGATCGAGGAAGGACCGATAGCTGTTATCGCTCTTGGTCGAAAAGGAAGCGGAGAACCATTAAGTAGTGAGGATATGGCGTTGCTCACTACCGTAGCGGGGCAGGTTGCGACGGCTCTTGAGAATGGTCGTTTGTATGAACAGTTACAGGAAAAGGCTGGTGAGCTCGATAGGATGCATCAATTCAATGAAAATATCATTGAATCTCTAAGTGACGGGCTTGTGGTGTTTGATTTAGACGACTCTGTTATTAGGTGGAATGCTGGCCTCGAGCGCCTTTATGGTGTTTCAAGTCAGAAGGCAGTGGGTCGCTCACTTGATTCACTTTTTTCCGGAGAGTTTGCTGAACGTTTGAGAACTGCTCGTAAGGAATCACCTCGTGGTGCAGCGTTGTACCGTGTTCCTCTTGTATCTCGCCATGAGGGAGATACGGTTAACTCGAAGTCGGAGCGCCTTCTCGTTAATGTCGCGACAGCTCCTCTCATGACACCGGATGGTGAAATCAATGGGACGATGGTGCTCATTGAAAATATTACAGCTAGAGTTCAGTTGGAGGAACAACTTCAAATCTCGGAAAAGATGGCTTCAGTTGGTCTATTGGCTGCCGGTGTTGCCCATGAAGTCAACACACCGTTGACGGGAATCTCCAGTTTCACACAGATGCTTTTGGATGGCGCTGACCCCGACGATCCCAAAACCCATGTATTGCAGAAAATTGAACGACAGACATTTCGGGCTGCGAAGATTGTTAACGGCTTGTTGAATTTATCTCGACCTGGGAGTCCAGATTCATCGGGTGTTGTGGACATTAATACGGTTGTAACTGACGTACTTGCTTTGGTTGAACATCAACTTGAATCGGGCAATGTGAAAGTACGACAAGAGTTATCGAAGTCTCCAGTCATTGTTCGTGGTGTTGAGTCTAAACTTCAGCAGGTTTTCCTGAATTTGTTTTTGAACGCGAGGGACGCGATGTTGACAGGGGGTTGGTTGACTGTGACGAGCCGGTCTGAGAACGGTGAAGTTGTTATTGAGGTGTCAGATACAGGTTCTGGTATTCCTGCTGAAAACCTGTCTCGCATATACGATCCTTTCTTTACTACGAAGGGAGTCGGGCAAGGCACCGGTCTCGGTTTGTCAGTTACGTATGGCGTTGTTCAAGAACATCATGGAAAAATCGAGTGTGAGAGTGAACCTGATCATGGAACTTCTTTTACGCTTACTTTTCCGATGGCCTCATCTGAGCGAGCAGTGACCAATGAGGCGGCACGATAGGAAATGAAATGTTAGATGGAGTTTCAATTCTTGTAGCTGACGATGATGAGACCATCCGTGAAGTCCTCTACTTGTTGTTGACTCAACAAGGATGCCATGTGCAAATGGCGAATGACGGTCAAACAGCCGTCAAAATAGCAAGAGACGAATCGTTCGATGCTGTACTACTCGACATCATGATGCCTGAGTTGAATGGTCTCGATGCTCTTCAAAAGATCCAGAAGTTCGACGCTGACTTGCCCGTGGTCATGATTACAGCGAAAGGCACAAAAAGTAATGTGAAGAAGGCCTGGAAGCGAGGGGCGTTTGATTTCGTCGAAAAACCATTTGATAACGATAATCTTCTTGTAGTTGTTAGGAATGCGGTAAAGCAGCGACGGTTGGTAACTGAGAATCTAGTACTCAGAAAAAATCTTCAAGCGAAAACTAATAAATTTGGCAATATCATTGGTCGGAGTCCACGGATTCAGCATGTTTTTGATCTGATTTCGCAGGCAGCACCAAGCCGTACAACCATTCTTGTTACAGGTGAGAGCGGGACAGGAAAAGAGCTAGCTGCCCGTGCAGTACACCTGAATTCACCACGTTCAGATGGGCCGTTTGTCACTGTAAATTCAGGAAGCCTGCCGCCAGACTTACTTGAGTCAAATTTGTTTGGTCATGTTAAGGGTGCCTTTACTGGTGCTGTTGCTCCTAAAAAGGGTCTTTTTGAAATCGCCGACGAAGGGAGTATTTTTTTTGACGAGATCGGGACGGTGCCACTGGAGACCCAAGCTAAGCTTTTACGTGTAATTCAAGAACGTGAGTTTATGCGATTAGGTGGTGTCGATACAGTTAAGGTCGACGTTCGTATTATTGCGGCGACTAACGTTGATCTTCAGAAGATGGTTGAAGACGGGAGCTTTCGTGAAGATCTGTATTACCGTCTTCACGTCATTACGATCGAACTTCCGT
>CAZWKO010000041.1:0-3583 GCA_964634925.1 uncultured Vicinamibacteraceae bacterium | reverse complement strand
AGCTTTCGTGAAGATCTGTATTACCGTCTTCACGTCATTACGATCGAACTTCCGTCTTTACGAGATCGACGGGAAGACGTGCCGTTATTAGCGCGAAACTTTCTGGAACAGTATGGAAAGGAGAATCACAAATCGAATTTGGAATTTTCGCCTGAGGCTCTTCAGTATTTGGAAGACTACAACTGGCCAGGTAACGTACGGGAACTGGAAAACGTTATTGAGCGCGCTGTCGTTTTGACATCTTCAACGAGAATCGGCGTTGATCTTCTTCCGGATGCAGTGAAAACATCAGAATCATTTCAACTGCCCAGGTTTGATATTCCCGCCGAGGGTATACCGTTTCGAAAAACTGTCGAAGAAATGGAGTCATGGATGATTAGTCGTGCTCTTGAGGTGTCAGGCGGGGTTCAAAAACGAGCGGCTGAATTATTGCAGATTAAACCCACGACGTTAAATGAGATGATAAAACGGTACGGAATACCGACGCGACGAGCACGATTCGGTAAGGCTGATATTAGTGAGGGCAGTGAAAACGAACTAAGCGCCCAGGCCAAAAAAGCTGTTGGCAGTGCTAGTTTTGATGTTGTAGACGCCATTGATGAAGACCAGAAAAAACATTAGCGGTCAATATAAATATTTAGCGTCCGCGGTTGTTGCTTGGTTTCGGTCGCCCTCGATAGCGGGGACGTGGATTTCGAGGTGATTTAGCCGAAGGGCGTGTTCTTCGTGACCGTGATGACTGAGAGATTCGTTTTCCGGTTACGGCTTGGAGCAGGTAATCATACTTGTCCATGATTACATCCCACGCGTAGTTCGCTTTTACATACGCTTGGCCATTAGAGCCCAACGAAGACCTGAGGTCTGCGTTCGTCATCAAGAGTCGTAAGCATTCTACAAATTCGT
The DNA here is from genome assembly GCA_964634925.1 of uncultured Vicinamibacteraceae bacterium. Taxonomy (GTDB): domain Bacteria; phylum Acidobacteriota; class Vicinamibacteria; order Vicinamibacterales; family UBA8438; genus DTWD01. The sequence continues at coordinate 2,680 of CAZWKO010000041.1, read as the reverse complement.
TCTGATCGGCATAGTATAGGCCGGCGTTGCTTCGTTGGCAGTGATCGGTGACAACATCACTACTGGCGTTTGCGAGTACAGGAGTACCTACTGCAAATGACTCAAGTGCCAATAGCGATAAACTTTCGTATGGTGAAGGTACTATTACAACGTTTGCAGCATGTAGTGCTTCCAACCGTTCGTTTTCAGAAAGCAAACCGGCAAATCGAATGTAGGGTTCTTCAGGAATTGGCATAAGCTTTACGCCCATTAACGCCAGAGTTGCGTCGCCGTGTTTTGAGGCGTACGAACCAAAATGGGCGATCAATTCCTCACAGCCTTTACCAGGGTCAATTCGGCCACCGTAGAGAGCGAATGGTCCGTACAAACGGTGTCGTCGCCGAAACGCAGTAGCAGCAGATTGTGCAGAGTTCGTGCGAGGGGGGTCGGCCTCGTTGTTCTGGGTGTATTCTTTTTTCGCTGTTATGTTGCCGTTGCTATATTGCGCCGGCAGTTCGACTCCACATCCAATGATCTTGTCGGCTTTCGCACCTATAGAAAACTTTGATTGCAGAAAAATTCGTTCGACACCCGTGTTGTAGGCGATTCCAGACGGCGCGCGAAACACATCCCGGTACATTTCAAGAGCGATGGCCGGCTCATCATGTGCTGTCGGGACAAGGATGCTTCGTTTAGAAGCAACTTTTAGGCCAAGAACTGTTGGTGCGTAAAGGTACGTAAAAAAAATAAGTGCGTCATAAGACGTCTGGTGCTGTTCTAAGTATTCGATGAGTGATGGGCACCATGGTCCTTGCTGTTTGAGCCATTCTTGTTCATCGTTAGAACTATGTTGGTTATGAAAAATCCAATTAGAATAATCATTGAAGCTATTAATGTCGCGTTCATGGGCATTCGCGAAGCGGCGAACTGTCACACCCCGGACTCGGTCCGTACCTTCCTTATAGTCATTGGCCCATGTGATGTAGTCGCGGGCGCAGGTAGTAAGTACTTCAACTTCATGACGACGAGCTAGACGCTCGGCTACCAGTCGGCAGTGGTATTCTGAACCACCTATAATCTCGGTACCGTAGCGTTGAACAATGAGGGCTATCTTCACGGATGTGAACAGACCGATATCAAATCGTCGATGGCGGCGTCGTTACACGCCGGCCCGAAATCGGCCACACGGGATTGTTGACCGGCAATAACTTCTGATCTCACGGTGTCATCGTACACCAGGAGACCGAGCATCTCGGCGGCATACTCTAGATCTTTTGGTGAGAAGCAGATACCAGCGCCTCCAAGTGTCTCGGGAACGGCAGTCGTTCCGAAGGCAAGTATTGGAAGGTTCGCGGACATCGCTTCGACTAACGGAACACAGAATCCTTCGTGCTCACTGAGTGAAACATAAGCATGTGAAGCACGGTAGTAGGTTGCGAGCTCTGACTCGGTAACTGAACCCGTAAAAACAAAACGGTCCCGGGGCATTTGATACTCGGCGATAAGCGCGAGAATAGTGTCGTAATAACGAGGAACCGCGTCTGTTCGACCGACAAAAATGAACCGGTAATCTGTATCTACATAACGCTTGTAATGTTCAGCCAATTTGACGATGTCTTCAATTTTTTTGTTTGGTGCAATTCGACCTACAAATAAAATATTTGCGAGTCCATCTCTTGACAGGGTTTCCTCAAGAACAGGCTCAGTCGGGATGTTTGTGATTCTTGTGGTGTCAACAATGATTGGCATAACGCCAGTAGTTTCGAAGCCAAGAGTAGCTAGTTCTTGGCGGTTGTATTCGGAGTCTCCGAGGGCAACGTCGACGTGTCCAACAAGAGTTTTCAGCTCTTCACGGCCAAGAGCCGCGATCCGAAAAATTTCACTGTCGTAAGGTGCAAAGAAATGAGCCGGGGTAATGTTGTGGTACTGAATAATCGTTCGACCTTTTAACTGAGCAAGCTTCGTACTCATTATTGACGGAATAGCAAAGTGCAAGATCGTTGCGTCGCCGACATGTGATGAAACGTGGCCAAAAGGCAAAACGTCATCTCGAAGATCATCGTCAATCGATAAGGCGTAGAGGTTCGAATCGAATCCACGAGTCCGCAGTAGGTCCCGGACGCGACGCGCGCTATCGCCGACGGCATCGCCGCGGTGGGCGGCTGGCACCCATTGATTGATGGTCATGTTGACGATGTATCTTCTGGAAGAGCTTGAAATACGGCTGGTCGATATTGCCTTAGCTCATCAAGTTTTTCAGATAAATCAAATTGTTTCCAAAAGTCCCACGCTACTTTTGGTGGGGGTTTCCGCGGTAGATTACCAACCCGATCTATGAAGTTAAGTAATGTCGTTGAAAAATCGTTTGCCTGAAGACGCTCAAGTGCCTCGTTTTGCGAATGAATAATTTCATCAGAGAGAAAGTCGTCACTAAGCACAGCATGCATGAGAGAGGCGACGTACCGCGGATCCTTGTGTTCATAGAGCACACCCGCTCCATCCATGGTTGAAGGCACGGCAGCTGCGTGGAATGCAAGAACAGGTATTTCTTTATAAAACGCTTCGATTAGCGGCACGCAGAACCCTTCATGCTCACTGGCTGACAAGAAAAGATCAGCTATATCGTAAATTGCCGTAAGTTCTTCATTAGAAACATGCCCGAAAAAATGAACATCATGTGTGTCTAGACGATCAATAAGTG
>CAZWKO010000040.1:0-12287 GCA_964634925.1 uncultured Vicinamibacteraceae bacterium | reverse complement strand
AAAACTTGCGATACGACAAGCTCGGAGAGGCGCTTGGGACACATGGAGAGTACGTCACCAAAGCGGCGGAGATGCGTCCGGCACTCGAGAGAGCCTATCAGGTGGCACTAGATGAGAGTCGGCCTAGCATCATCAATGTTCAGGCAAAGAAAGAGTTTTGGCAGCGTGATCAGTACCCACCAGGATTTCTTGGCAAGGTCGAGCCTGGCGTAATGTCGTACTATCACTAGGAATTCGGTGGGCGGACGGCACGGCGCGCGATCTTACACACCACGTGAGGATGGGTTGGTAGTTGTACGCCAACGGTTGCAGCAGTACGCCGACCGGGGTGTTTTTCGAGGATTTACCGAGGAGTCACCATCGCGTGGCCGCCATCGTTTTAAATTCCTCTGGTTGGCGAATTCGGCGTTTCGATTGCACTATTCGCCTCAAAGTGGAGAATTTATCCTGCGAGATTTGTTGCCAAACGTTCCGGTACATTCAGACGTCGGTAAAGACCTCCGTGGTTTTCTCAAAGGTCTCACTAGCCGAGACGTGCCGGAACACCGACGGATTGACCAGCGTCGGATTGATATTCGTAGTTATGTTCGACGAGGGGGTTTTTCAATTGTTGTTACCGCGAAGAAAAACCAACATGGTTACGCCGTGCAGCGATCGGTTAATCTGATCCACGAAGTGTTTGTGCGCCTTCATACCTATTTTCCGGAATACATGTGGGAGAACTTTGATGCGCCGCAGGAATGACAGACGAAAGGGTATTGCAATGTGGGCTGTTCGCATGGCACCGCGATATGTTTTCATCGGGTGTTTATTTTTCAATACTAGTGCTGCTGGGGCGCAAGAGCATCCGTCGGAACCACATCGGCATCCGGAAGCACAAGCGATTGAGAATCCATTGGAATCGACAGCTGATTCACGTCGGATCGGACGACAACGGTATGTTTTTATGTGTCGTGAATGTCACGGGAATTCAGGTCGTGGCGATGGAGATATGTCACATGCGGGTGGCGTTCCATCCGACTTCACGGATGATGTATGGCAGCACGGGGAAAGCGATGGCGAGTTATTTACGGTAATAAAGGATGGCGTGACGGCGGATATGCAGTCCTATTCGAATCGTTTAAGCGACGATGACATATGGCATGTCATTAACTATGTACGTAGTTTGGCAGAGTAGTGGCGCGACGGTATCGCCATGGCGCTCGTCCGTGATAGCATCCGCGCGTTATGCCAGAAGAAATCCTCTATCGGCCGATGCTCCCTGGTGAAGCCAGCGCTGTTTCAAAATTAATTTTAGGTTCCTTTTCTGAGTTCATTAGTTCTGAATATACCGCCGAGGGAATTGCCGAGTTTGAAAAGTTTGTTGCTCCAGAGGCTCTTAAGCGACGAACAGCGGATAACGATTTCGTCCGGGTGGCTGAATGCGATCACGAACTCGTTGGGATGATCGAAATTCGTGACAATAATCATGTGGCCTTACTATTTGTCGATAAGGCCTATCAACGGCATGGCGTAGCGAAGGGTCTTCTCAAAGTTGCTCTGGCGGATGCGCGCGTAAGTGGTCCTGAAATACTGAGAGTTACAGTCAATTCGTCTCGTTACGGTGTGATTGCATATGAAAAGCTCGGTTTTCGGCAGACGGGCCCTGAGCGACAGGTCAATGGGATCGCCTTTATTCCGATGGCGATGCAGTTACGCAACGAAGATTGATTGTCGCATCCGTACGTCTGGTTGCAAGTTACGTTAAAGGTAAACGGTCGGGCTACGGGCACGGAATTAATCCGGTAATGCGTATGCAATAAGTCGAGGCCCTCCCCCAATGGCTACCGCGATGTACTGCTTACCTTCGACCATGTACGTCATCGGTGTGCCAACGGTGCCAGTCGGAAGATCGATGGCTCCCCGTATTTCTCCTGTTTGCTTGTCCCATGCCACTAGACCTGGGCCACCGCTTGGGCCACCGGTCGGCACGGAGCTAATAAGCAGCGTTTTGGTTAATACCGGCCCGGCGATTGTGCCGTCACCGACTGGGGGCAGATTAAGGTCGCGTAAGCGTGGGTGATTGCGTACTCGGTCCCCATTACCAAGAGGTACCATCCAGACGTGGTCTCCGGTGTTCATGTCGATCGCTGTTATTCGAGAGTATGGCGGCTTAAGGAGCGGCAGCCCCTGCGGCATCTGAGCATTATACGATTGCCCCTGACGTATTTGCTGCAACCGTTGCTGTTCGGGCGCGCCATGGGTGTAGCGCATCGTCGAGCCAAGGTCTGGATCGGGTGCATAAAGTGGAATCGCGACGGCAATATTACGGGAAGGAACGTACAGCATGCCGGTTTCTGGGTCTACGGCAGCGCCAGCCCATCCAGCCGCACCAAAGTCAGGTGGACGCATCAGTGTTCCTTGTGTGCCGCCTTCGATAGGGCGGCCAGGTGGTGTAAAAAGAGGGCCTATTTGATAATTCTTGACTACCTCAACCGCCATTGCACGTATTTCAGGTGTGAAGTCGACCAAGTCGTCAACAGTTACACCTTGATAGTCAAAAGGTGCAGGTTTCGTTGGGAATGGCTGCGTGGGTGAAGGGATCTCATCTGGCATATTGGATTCTTGAGGGACCGCTCTTTCCTCGATTGGCCAGATGGGTTCACCAGTTTCTCGATCAAAGGCATAGACAAAAGCTTGCTTACTCACTTGCACAAGCGCTTTGATCGGTTTTCCGTCTACGACGACGTCTAGAAGGTTGGAGTGGGTTGGGAAGTCATAATCCCACAGTCCATGGTGGACAGCCTGAAAATGCCAGACGCGCTGTCCACTTTCGACGTCAACAGCAATGATTGTTTCTGAGAAGAGGTTGTCTCCAGGGCGGTCCGCGCCGTAGTAATCGTTTGTTGTTGTTCCGGTAGGAAGATAGACATGTCCTAGTTCGTTGTCGCCTGCAAGCATGGACCATACATTAGCGTTACCCGAGTATCGCCACGACTCGTTCAGCCATGTGTCGACACCATATTCATCTGGGCTGTTTGGGACTGTATGAAAATCCCATGAGTGTTCGCCTGTTCGAACGTCCCATGCCCTAACCCATCCCGGCGGAGCTTCTTTTGTAATCCGTCGGTCGGCAATCTGAGAGCCGTGAATAACTTTATCTCTGACCACAATGGGGGGAGAGTTGATTGAATAGAGCAGGGCATTGAGATAGTCCCTCGATTCACGCTCTACTCGGGGAACTCCGACCATGGCGTCCACCATGCCACTTCCGTTTGGTCCGAAATCAGGGCATGGTTGACCGGTTTTGGCTTTGACACAAACGACATAGCCGTTGCCGGTCCCCCAAAAAATTCTTTCGTCATTAATACCATCTGTCCAGTAGGCAACTCCGCGTTGTGTCCACGGACCACTCATTGACGGCGTTCCCTCTTCATAGCCTTTTGGGTTAAAGATCCAAAGTGTTCGCCCGGTTTTGGCATCCACTGCCACACCTTGGGATAGCGGTGTGTTGAAGTAGAGCGTGCCATCGATCATGAGTGGAGTGACTTGGAGGCGCGACGGATTAGGAGGCTGACTAGTTCGGTAAAGATTAGGAGTCTCCTCAATCAACGTGTCGACGATTGTGTCGAGCGGAGCCCACCATTCTCCTCCTCCCGGTGTTGAACGGCTTACAAAATTATCGACAGACATCCACTCCCACGCAATTTCAAGGGCATCGAAATTATCCGCATCAATTTGATCGAGTGCGGAATACTTGCGACCGCCGATATCACCGGCGTAACTGCGCCATTCGCCATTTTCAGTACCGTAGGTTTGCCAACGATTCGTTGTACTGTCAGTTTGAGCCGAGACAAAGCCGATGTTGATTAGTGTGATGATAGTTAACCAGCTAGCAATCTTCGATTTCATCAGAGAGTTCCTTTTTTCTCAATTCGGTCCTGGAAATCCAACGCCATACTCAAAAACAAGGCGACTGCCATAAAGCACAGTAAGGCTAAGAGCACAAAGACTAACTACCGCTATAAATAGTGTTATCAGTCTTTGCCTGATTGTTGGAGGATGAATATATGACATCGCGAGACGGATCGACGAAAAAAATACAAATGACCAAGTGGCTCGAAAAGCCCAGTCTGAATGCGCCTGTAATACAGGGATCGCGGCAAGTGAAACAGAAACCGTTTGCGCTGCGGCATCACCGCTGAAGTATGCGAGAACCGCTAAGCTTGCACCAATCGTGTACAACCATGTTGAAATGTGTCCTGCCTTCGTAGGATGAGGAATAACGAACGCAATTAAGTCGGTGACAAACGCCGCAGTCAGAATCGCGATTGGAAAGTGGACTACCAGCGGATGCAGGTTTGGTGTCCATGACGGAAGCAACGCCATTGTGAAAGCAATCCTATACTACGAGCAAATTTCGGGATGAGTTAATGGCAAGATCACAGACATCGGCACAAGGTTGGCATGGATGGGATGCTTATGCCCCATTTTATGACTGGGAAAACCGGCGTACGGTTGGTCGCCGAGACGTGCAGTTTTGGACAGACCTCGCGCGACGAGTCGATGGCAAAGTTCTTGAACTCGGGTGCGGCACCGGTCGCCTTTCGCTTCCGGTTACGCGTATCGCGAAACATTTTGTTGGAATAGACAGATAGGAACCAATGCTCGTTCGTTTACGAACACGTCTAAGACGTGCTCAACTAGCATCTCGTGCTTCGATCATTCGCGGTGATATTCGCAGTCTTCCGTTCAGGAAACGTTGGCGATGCGATTTGGTAATGGCACCCTACGGCATGTTGCAGTCGCTACTGTCAGATTCGGATTTTGACGCAGTGATTGGTAGCGCAGCCGGGATTTTGTCGAGCGGCGGTATTTTTGGAATTGACCTTGTTCCAGACCTAACACGATGGCAAGAGTATAAGCGTCACAAGAGCTTGGAGGGATCGTTTGGGCGCGGTCGGCACGTGACGTTAGTTGAATCAGTTCGACAGGACCGACAGCAACGGCTGACCTTTTTTGATCAAGAGTTTGTAGAACGAGAGGGAAGAAAACGTAAGGTCCATCGATTTTCCATTGCCTTTCGCACGTTGACGGTCCCCGAGGTTGCACGCCGACTTGAACGTGTTGGTTTTAGGGTCGATGCGATTCTCGGTGATTACAACGGCGATGATTGGTCGCCGAATGCGGATATTTGGGTCATTATTGCAAAAAGAGCTAAGTAGATGTCCTTAGTCTAGGAATCGGGATAGGTCTCTTAATTTCTCTTTAGATTTGCCATAATAATGGTCGAATCAATCACACTATCGGAGCAGTAGTTTCATGTCAGGTCATTCAAAATGGGCGTCGATCAAGCACAAAAAAGGCGCGGCTGACGCAAAGCGCGGAAAACTCTTCACTCGAATCATTAAAGAGTTGACGGTTGCGGCGCGAGATGCGGGCGGCGATCCGGATACAAATCCTCGTCTTCGAACGGTTATTGCGGATGCGAAATCAGCAAACATGCCTGCTGACAACATCAAACGGGCAATTCGACGAGGTACTGGCGAAGAGCCTGGCGTGTCTTATGAAGAGGTAACGTACGAGGCCTATGGTCCCGGTGGTGCAGCTCTCCTTATCGAATGTATGACGGACAATACCAATCGTGCTGTCGGTGAGATACGACATCTGCTTTCAAAACATAACGGTAATCTTGGAACAACAAACTCTGTGGCGTGGATGTTTGAGAAGCATGGATATATTGTGGTTGAGAAAGCTGGTGCTGACGAAGAAACATTAATGACCGCTGCTATTGAGGCTGGCGCTGATGATTTCAAGGACGAGGGTGAGAATTGGGAAATTATCAGTACTCCTGAACTGTTTGAAGAAATCCGATCAGCGGTGACCGCCGCTGGGGTTCAGCCGATTTCAGCTCAAATTGCGATGTTGCCCCAGAACTTGGTCAAACTCGAGGGGAAGCACGCGCAGCAAATGATCAAACTGATGGACGTATTGGAAGATCAGGATGACGTTCAAAACCTTTGGTCAAATTTTGATGTTGACACGAAGGAGATCGAGGCCTCGCTAGCGTGATAATTTTTGGGGTCGATCCTGGCTCCATGCATACTGGATACGGATGTATCCAAATGTCTGGGAGTCGACTACGGGTTTTGGCAAGTGGTGTGATATCTCCGCCCACCCGAGAAACGTTTTCTAAGAAATTGTTGTCGATCTATGTCGGGCTCTCAAAGTTACTAATAGAGCACGAACCTGAAGTTGTTGCAGTTGAAGACCTGTTTTATGCTCGCAATGCTCGCAGTGCTTCAAAGTTGGGTCACGTCAGGGGCGTAGTGATGTTGGCTGCGGCGGAAGCGGGTATGCCAGTTGCTGAGTATTTACCAACACAGGTAAAGCAAGCAGTTGTTGGTTATGGTCGAGCTGAAAAACAGCAGGTTCGTGACATGGTGATGCTGTTATTAGGGTTGGATAGTCCTCCGGAAAAACTTGATATATCTGATGCCTTGGCAGTCGCGATTTGCCATGCCCATTCCGTTGGGGCCGTTGAAACACAGGTCGCAGTACGTTCAGGCGAGAGCACTTCTCGAAGTTGGCGTCGTTATCGACCGGACCAGACTAAACAATGAAGAACAGTTCCGTGTATCGATTGAAACATTGTTTTAATTGGCGAAGAAATTATTTTCTGATGCGATTTGTGGTGATCGAACGATTAAATGGATTGGGGTATTTGATCTTTTTCATGCGAGATTGTCGATGATTGCGACTTTGCGCGGTGTGTTGACGGAGAAGAATCCTAGCCGCCTTGTTGTGAATGTTGGAGGCGTAGGCTACGAGGTTAATGTGCCACTTTCAACATTTTACGCTCTGGGAGAAATAGGAGAGGAAGTTGGTTTACGCATACATACGCACGTTAGGGAAGATGCTCTGTCACTTTTTGGGTTTGCGACGCAGCTAGAGATTGACCTGTTTGAGCGCCTGATTGCGATCAGTGGTGTGGGTCCTCGCCTTGCGCTTGCTGTTCTTTCTGGTCTTGAACCTCCTGACTTGCTTCGAGCGATACAAGATAGCGATATCGTACGATTACAGGGCATTCCTGGAGTGGGCAAGAAAACGGCAGAGCGAATCAGTCTTGAACTAAAGGACAAGTTGCCGTCGAATGTATTACCTGAAGGCGTGACAAAAGATTTAGCAGATGATACCGAACAGGTACGAAGTGACGTAATGTCGGCCCTCCTGAACCTCGGCTATCATCGACCGCTAGCGGAACGTGCCGTTAAAGAGGTTTTAACGGGTGAATTATGTAATTTCGAGGAAGCATTGCGGCAGGCACTTCGAGAATTGGCAAAATAGTTCCATTGCAGACATAGTAAGTGTAAGGCGAAAACTTGTAGAAAAAGATGAACACCGAGAACATTCTTAGTTCTATCCAAGTCGATGAGGACGTTCAATACGAAGTAGGTCTTCGTCCTCGACAGCTCGATGACTACATCGGGCAAGACCGTGTCAGGGAGAACCTGACAGTTGCAATTACGGCGACTCGTAACCGGGAAGAAGCATTGGACCATGTATTACTTTATGGTCCTCCTGGTCTTGGCAAAACTACATTGGCCTATGTCATTGGGAATGAACTTGGGGTGCAGGTTCGTGGCACATCTGGACCCGTGCTGGAGAAGCCAGGCGATTTAGCGGCTCTCCTAACGAACCTGAAAGATCGAGAAGTGCTCTTTATCGATGAGATTCATCGGATGAGTTCGGCTATCGAAGAGATTCTGTACTCAGCGATGGAAGACTACGAACTTGATATCGTCATTGGTCAAGGACCTAGTGCCCGGTCGGTTAAGGTGCCGCTCCAGAAATTTACATTAATAGGGGCGACGACACGAGCGGGGTTATTGACATCGCCTCTCCGTGCGCGTTTTGGTTTGGTTCATCGCCTTGATTTTTATACCGAAGGTGACCTCCTAGAAATCATTTCGAGGTCAGCTCGTATACTGGATGTTCCGATTGTGGATGAAGCGACTGGTGAACTGGCCCGACGTTCGCGTGGGACGCCGAGAGTCGCGAATCGATTGCTGCGTCGTGTTCGGGATTATGCAGAAGTTCGAGCGGATGGGAGGATCACCCTTGATGTGGCCAGACAAGCTTTGACGCTACTTGAGGTAGACGATCAGGGTTTTGATGAAGCGGACCGTCGATTATTGAGAGCAATCATCGATAAATTCAACGGTGGCCCCGTTGGTCTAAATAGTATCGCTGCGGCTATTAGTGAAGAAAAAGAGGCGATTGAAGATATCTATGAACCCTATCTTATCCAGTTAGGATTCCTCGATCGAACGCCGCGAGGCCGTGTGGCAACGCCCCGCGCGTATGACTATTTTGGTCTACCGGTGCCAGACCGTCATCCACGTTTACTGTAGGTATATTGATGGTGATAAAGACGTGAATCAGAAAAAAGGACGGATTTGAGTGACTAATGAGATAACTGGACGCCTGGCTGGAAATCGTCCTTTGCGAAGGGTCAAGATTGCATCGCTCGGTACGTATGTGCCTCCGCGTGTGCTAACGAATGCCGATCTTGAGCAGATGGTTGATACAACCGATGAATGGATTTTAAAAAGAACCGGCGTGAGAGAACGCCATATTGTTGAAAAAGATGTCGCATCTTCAGATCTAGGCAAGGAAGCAGCGAGTATTGCCCTGGCGAAAGCTGGGATCACAGCAGAGCAAATTGATTTTATTGTGGTCGCGACAACGACGCCGGACATGTTTTTCCCTAGTACCGCATGTTTGCTTCAAGATAAATTGTCAGCGACTAACGCTTGGGGGTTTGACTTAGGAGCTGCTTGCTCTGGGTTTACTTATGCATTGACGACAGGCGCGCATATGGTTGCAAGTGGTGCGCATGAGCATGCACTCGTTGTTGGTGCGGACGTAATGTCGTCCATTATCGACTATAAAGATCGAGCAACCTGTGTGCTTTTTGGTGACGGCGCTGGTGCTGTCGTTGTTTCACCGGCTGACGAAGAAGAACTGGCTATTCTTGATTTTGCGCATGAGATTGACGGTAGTGGTGGTCCCGCCTTGCGAATGCCAGCCGGTGGCAGTTTGCGTCCGGCTAGTCATGAGACAATCGACGGACGATTACATTATGTACACCAAGATGGCCCAGCCGTATTTAAATTTGCTGTGCGCAAAATGGTCGAAATTTGTCGGCGCGTCATGAAACAGAACAATCTTGATGCCGACGATATTGATCTCTTTGTTTCGCATCAGGCGAACAGACGCATTATCCTGAACGCAGCAGAGCATTTGGGTGTTGGGACCGATAAAATCGTGATCAATATTGAGCGGTTTGGCAATACTACTGCCGCGACAATACCGCTGGCCTTAGCAGACGCACAGGTCGATGGGCGATTGCGAAAAGGTTCACGCGTTCTGCTCGTCTCGGTTGGAGCTGGTTTTACGGTTGGAGCTGTTTTGTTGCGATGGGCATTTTGAGAGTAAATCCCAGATAGGGGCTAATAGTTTCAAAAAGTGGGCGCGCCCATACAGATCCATAGTTCCCGACGAATACATTGGCCTCAAAATTGCGCCAGCGGTCTTTTAATATTTAAGCAACACTCGTCTATGGATCTTTCGGAGTTCGACTTCCAACTGCCAGATAAACTGATTGCTCAAGAAGCGGAGCCGATACGGGATGCGGCGCGTTTGATGAGCCTGGATCGTAGGACGGGAGAGATAGAGCATCGCCGTGTTGGTGATGTGGCTGACCTTCTGAATCCAGATGATCTTATAGTCGTTAATGATTCGCGTGTTATTCCGGCCAGGTTGTTAGGTCGGCGTGACCCTAGTGGCGGCTCGGTCGAATGCTTACTGCTTTCTCGCCTCGACGAAACAAGGTGGGATGTTCTTGTGCACCCTGGTCAAAAACTTCGCGAAGGAGCTCGCGCGGTGTTTGAGGCGGATGACCATTACCTTGAACTAGAGGTTCTCGACTGTCATTTTTACGGTAGGAGGACGGTTCGCCTGGTGGCGTTGGGTGAGGACGTTGAAACTGCCATTGACGCCATTGGGCATATTCCATTACCGCCTTATATCAAACGAAAAGATCAGCCATCGGACCGTGCGCGGTACCAAACCGTTTTTGCTCGTGTACGTGGGTCTGTAGCTGCGCCGACAGCAGGATTACATTTCACGTCTGAGCTCCTTACTCGTTTAAGCAATAGGGGTATCTCGATGCAGGCGATAACGCTTCATGTCGGATATGGGACATTTGAACCTGTTCGTACAGCGAGGGTAGAAGATCATCGCGTGGCAGCAGAGCATTATCATGTTTCGGCAGAAACCGCAGATGCGGTTAACTGTGCACTTGACGAAGGTCGAAGAATTATTGCGGTTGGCACGACTACTACGCGAACCCTTGAGGCAGTGGCGCGACTAAATGGGGGAAGGTTGCGGTCAGGTGACGGGCAAACGGATTTGTATATTCATGGCAGCTTCGATTTCAAAGTCGTTGGGGGTTTACTGACGAACTTTCATTTGCCACAGTCTTCACTTCTCTTACTGGTTGCTGCGTTTGCGGGACATGAGCGGATCTTGGGGGCTTATAGGCAGGCGATCGCGCGAGACTACCGATTTTATAGCTATGGCGATGCGATGCTCATACTCTAGACCTAGCGTCTTGGCCCCTCACCCTGACATAATACTCAGTCCAGTGCCGGTGTAGCTCAGCTGGTTAGAGCGAGCGGCTCATATCCGCTAGGTCCGGGGTTCAAGTCCCTGCGCCGGCACCAAACTTAATTTGTGAGTTCGCTTCGGCGGTTGAGAATCATTTTGCTTTGTTAGGCGAACAGTGCTGGGTGTAGGTCAACGCGCAGCACTGCCTTTGTTGCGGTCCGTCAGTTTGTCAGAAATATTTGTGCGTATGGTCGAACTGAGTCAACGCGTCGAAGTTGCGATCAACGAACAAGGACTTGTTTCCGAAGGAGATCGTGTAGTTGTAGCTCTTTCTGGTGGCGGGGATTCCGTTGCACTTGCTAGCCTAATGTGCGAGATGTCAGCAGCAGCGCCGTGGTCCGTCGTCGGTCTTCTACATATTAATCATCAACTGCGTGCGGTTGCCAATGATGATGCCGACTTTTGTCGAAAACTCGCAGATGAATTACATGTTCCATTCTTAATTGAGAAAGTAGATGTTGAGGCTATGTCACGCAATCTTGGGATCTCCCTGGAAGAAGCAGGCCATCGCCTTCGATATGATATCTTCAGTCGAATTTGCAGGAATCAGCTAGCCGACCGCGTAGCGACCGGTCATACGCGAGACGATTTAGCAGAGACAGTATTGTTGAGGCTTATTCGTGGTGCTGGTCCGCGCGGTTTAGCTGGCATTCGTCCACGTAATGGTTTCGTGGTGCGTCCTCTACTCGACGTAACCCGGAAAGAACTTCGACAATATTTAAAAGTGCGGAGTCTGCGTCATTGTGAGGATGAGACTAACGCCGATACAGTTGTGACACGAAATAGAATTCGTCACTCGCTTATTCCATTCCTAAAGAAGAACTTTTCTAAGGGTATTGTTGATGTGTTAGCACGGGAAGCGTCAATCGCTCGAGCAGATGATGATTGGATGGAACACGAAGTAGATCAGACGGTAGGTCAAATTGTGCGTTATGGTGAAGAGGCAGCTGATATTGATTCTGAGGCGATAGTGAAACTTCCCGTTGCCCTTGCCAGGCGTGTATCCAAGCGAATCCTTGAGTATGTCGGTGGACGACCAATTAGCTTTGATCAGACAAATCGATTGCTGAGCCTGATTCGTGAGTCCTGCCGGTCAAATTACGCGGCAGACTTTCCTGGCAGTCGTCTGCTTCGGAGCCCTGGCCGAACACAACTTATTCGGTGGCAGGGACGAGGCGAGGCTCGTAAATCACGAGTGTCTGAGTTTGAATATGCATTACCGGTACCAGGTGAAATCAAAATTCCTGAGCTAGGAGAAATTGTGTCCGCGACGCCTTCTGACCACATTCCGAAGCTTTTAGCTAGAGGGCTGACGGTGGCGGTAAGCAGTGAAAGGATAGTTTCACCTCTAACGGTCAGAAATTGGCGACCGGGCGATGTAATGAGACCATTGGGACTTGGTGGGCATAAAAAGCTGCAGGACCTTTTTGTGGACCGGAAAATTTCTAGGTCTAAAAGAGGGACGATACCGATTGTGGCCGATTCTAGAGGCAAAATCGTCTGGGTCGCTGGGCAAACGCTCGATGAGGATTTTCGGGTCACCGATAGTGACCGAGGCGTGCTAATCTTGAAAG
>CAZWKO010000039.1:0-12306 GCA_964634925.1 uncultured Vicinamibacteraceae bacterium | reverse complement strand
AGTAAGGAATTACTCCGGTAAAGCCAGCGCGATGTACTCACTTGGCATATCTTCCCAACCCACCGTCACAACAATGTACTGCCGGCCGTCAACCATATAAGTCATTGGTGCTGCTGTCGTCCCGCCCGGCAATTCGACCTCGCCAAGTACATCACCCGTTAGTTTGTCGTACGCTCGAAGCATCTTCCCACCGGTACCACCCCAGATCGACTTCAACACGACAACACCGGTATTCCCTCCCTCACCGAGAATCACCAGCGTTTTCGTAACCAGCGGCGATACTCGGCCAGTCTGTCCAAGATCCGGAAGATCGAGATCTTTGAGAGCTGGGTGACCGGTCGGCCCACGGCCGTTGGCAACCGACCACAGGATTTCTCCTTGGTTTAAATCGATGGCAACCAACCGACCAAAGGGAGGCTTAAATAAAGGCAACTCTTGTGGGCCTTCGACAGGAGCCAGCGAGTGCAGTACGAGATTCATATCAGACCGCGGATGCTCGGACGGAACAATTCCAATTACCGACTCACTATGAACCGATGGTACATAGAGAATGCCATGTTCTGGATCGACCGCCGCGCCACCCCAATCTGCCCCACCAACAACACCCGGCATTTGGAGCGTGCCCTGCGTTCCGCCTAGTTCATTATCGATTAACGATGGTGGCGTAAATAATGGCCCGGTTACGTGGTTCGTAAAAATCTCAAGCGCTTCCTGACGAAGTTCAGGCGTAAAGTCAATTAAATCATCGACACTTGTTCCCTGTTGATCGAACGGTGGAGGTTTAGATGGAAACGGCTGCGTTGGGGCATACCACTCACCTGGAACATTCCCTGTGGGAACCGGGCGTTCTTCAATTGGCCACACCGGCTCTCCAGTCGCTCTGTCAAAGACATACGTAAACGCTTGTTTGCTGACGGCCGCCACCGCTTGAATCGTTCGTCCATCAACCTCAATATCAACGACATTCGGTGCCGCAGGAAAATCATAATCCCAGATACCATGGTGCACGGCCTGAAAGTGCCACACGCGCTGACCGGTGCGTGCATCAAGACACACAATCGCTTCCGCAAACAAATTATCCCCAGGGCGATACCCTCCGTAATAGTCATTGGTCGGTGTCGACAATGGGATATAGACATAGCCAAGCTCTTCATCTGCACTCGCCCACGCCCACATATTGGTATTGCCAGTGTACTCCCATGAAGCACGGTCTTGGTTAAGAGCAGTCAACCATGTCTCGTTGCCCGGTTCTCCTTCTCGCGGCACAGTATGAAAGCTCCATAACTGTTCCCCAGAACGTGCATCGAAACCACGAACGTCGCCAGGGGGCATCTCTTTCATCGCCGGCATTGTGTTATTCGTAACGTCGGAAATCGCAGACCCAATAATCACAACACCATTTACGACGATAGGCGGCGAACCCCAGCTAAACGTATCGACTTCGCGGTCGTCATACCCTTCCCGCAAGTCGACTTCACCAGCATCTCCAAAATCTTCGTACCTAGACCCGGTCTCCGCATTCAAAGCCACGAGGTATGACCCGACGACCGCAATGACACGAGCGTCGCTACTTTGCGGATCATCCCAATAGGCCACGCCTCGCGTTTGCCGAACCCGCTCAAAGGGTTCTCCATTTCTCGATGGTGGGATATCGTGCCACACCACTTCACCAGTCGTTGCATCAAGCGCTGCAACTGTTCCAAGGCCCGTACTGATGTACAGCCGTCCATCGACCATTAAGGGCGTGTTCTGAGCCGCAACCGACGCACGCACATCGCGGTCACCTCGCCCCACATCCGGGAGAACAGACTGACGCCAAACAATCTCGAGGGCACGAAAGTTTTCGGCGTTAATTTGTTCCAACGGGGAGTACTTGGACCCTTCGACATCCGCCCCGTATGAGCGCCACTCTGTCGTTTGCGCATCTACCGTTGTAGAAACGCAGAGGACAGTTAACGCAGTAAAGCACCTCGCTGCCATACGCCGAACATGGTTGTTGTCTCGTCTGCAAGTGTTTGCACTCACCGAGCATCACTCTCTTCTGCAGCAATTTCGTCGAAAAAGCCTGGAATGCTTCGCCGCATAAACAAACCATCGGTTGCTGTAGTCCAACTCAACGTATCAGTCACAATTCTCGTCGTGGCCTCGTCCTTCTCCATCCCAGCCGCAATAAGTTCCTGCATACGTTCTCGAACCAATACAAATTGGTCTCGAAATGCCTCAACATCTGAACGTGTCATCACACCGCCATGCCCTGGAATGGCTGTATCAAAATCGAGATCGAGCATACGATCGAGCGTGCCGACCCACGCCTTACTACTACCACCGTTTGCATAATCAATGAATGGCGCCGTTCCGTGTAACAGATCTCCCGTATGGATAGTCCGGAGATCCGGGAAATACACAACAGAATCTCCATTGGTGTGACCACGACCAAGATGATGCGCTCTGACCTCAACACCGCCCAGGTGCAAAGCCGTCTGGTCAGTGTAGACAATTCGTGGTTGCCCTTCCTGATCCCCTCTCACCATATTCTTCCTAGCATTTTCATGCGCAATAATCTCCGCTTCGTCAACAAAACCAACATTGCCCCCCGCATGATCGCCATGGTGATGGGTATTAATGATGTAGCGAATTGATTGACTCGTCACATCACGGACCCTCGACTTGATCTCGTCAACATTTCTCGGGAATTTGTCGTCAATCAAAATGACACCCGCCGAGGTCACACGAACTCCGACATTTCCTCCAACACCATTGATGTAATACAACCCCTCTTTAACAGGAGTAATGGATAAAGTTTCAGGTTGCTGCCCCAAAACGACGACGGTCGCAGCTACCAGTATGGTCAGCAACGGCAACAATGCCACTCTCAACTTATTTCGCACAACAACACTCCCTCATCCAACAACAGGCTCCACGGTAATCAGGCAATCAACCCCGGTCAACTTCTTATTGTCCTGACAGACAACATGCCATTACAAGAGTTCAGCATAAACATCAAAATTATAACGAGGCCCCTGCTGACTTTCAGGTATAGCTACAATGACCCCGTGAGAATGTATCTCCGGAAACTGCTTCTGGCCTTGTGTCTGATCACCACCACTGTCCCAGCGGCAGCAGATGATTGGCGAGAGTTTCGAGGCCCTACCGGGCAAGGACACGCTCCCAACGCCAATCCGCCAATTCAATGGAGTGAAACTGAGAATATTAGCTGGAAATCAGAGGTTCCTGGTCGCGGTTGGTCATCACCCGTAATCGCAGATGGGCGACTTTGGATTACAACATCGATCGAAGATTCAGAAGGCAGCTCACTCCGTCTTCTGGCATATGACACAGAAACTGGAATTCAGCTGACCAACAGCGAAGTGTTCCGGGTTGAGGATTCGGACGCGCCAAACCCAAAAAATAGTCTTGCCTCCCCAACCGCGGTGATTGATCCAAACAACGAGCGTGTTTACGTACATTTCGGTGCATACGGAACAGCCGCCGTTTCGATTGATGGAACAATCCTCTGGTCGACACACTTCCCGTACATCTCGCAACATGGAAACGGTGGTTCGCCCATCATTTATGAGGACCTACTCATTTTGAGTATCGACGGCTATGACACGGCCTACGTGGTAGCGATCGACAGTAAAACTGGCGACGAACGGTGGCGAACGACTCGATCCGAGCCAGTCTCTCAGGCGTATTCCACACCACTTCTCATCAATACAGGCAGCAGCGCACAACTCGTCAGTGTCGCGGCGTTTAGGACCACCGCACACAACCCCCTCACCGGCGAAGAACTTTGGAGCGTCGGCTATCGAAATGGGTTTTCGAATGTTCCGCGCCCAGTCTTTGGACACGGTATGATCTACCTCTCAACAGGCTTTCAAACGCCATCACTACTCGCCGTCAGGGTAGATGGCTCCGGAGATGTCACCGGCTCACACATCGAATGGCGTCTGAACCGCGGTGCACCACTCACACCGTCGCCAATCCTCGTAGAAAACAAACTGTACGTCGTGTCAGACTTTGGAATTGCAACCTGCGTTAATGCCCTAACAGGAGAACTACATTGGCAAGAACGTGTCGGAGGCAACCACTCGGCATCACCAATCTTTGCCAACGAACACATCTACTTTCAGAATGAAGAAGGCACCACCACCGTGATTAAACCCGGCGACGAATTCGAAGTATTAGCACGAAATCAGCTTGACGGTTCTATGCTCGCCTCGATGGCCGCTGTCGGCAGTGCCTTGTATATCAGGACAGAGTCCCACCTGTACCGAATCGAAGAAACGCCGTAAACTGGGAATATCCTGACCGGCTCTACGCGAAGCGTGATACATTCCTCCGAACTATGTGGGAACAAAACTATACGCCCGTTGCTGAAAGTCTCGGTGCCTCGACCGTCGTGGCAGCTATTCCCCTCGTGATCCTGTTTGTGATGCTCGGTGTGATGCGAAAACCTGGCTGGATCGCAGGACTGAGCGCACTCGGAGCCGCAGTCCTCTTAGCCGTCGGTATTTACGGCATGCCCGTTCCACAGGCCGGCATGTCTATGGTCAACGGCGCTGCGTTTGGACTCTTTCCCATTGGGTGGATTGTCATTGCGTCACTCATTCTCTACCACGTCACAGTGGAAACAGGAAAATTTGAGATCATCAAAGATTCCATTGGCTCGCTCAGTGATGATCGACGCTTGCAAGCAATCTTGATCGGTTTTGCGTTTGGCGCATTCATTGAAGGAGCAGCCGGATTCGGTACGCCCGTTGCGATCGCGGCCGCCATGCTTACGGGTCTTGGCTTCTCGCCATTCTATGCGGCGTTTATCTGTCTCCTTGCCAACACTGCACCCGTTGCGTTTGGGTCCCTGGGAATCCCGGTCGTTACGCTCGCGGGAGTGACCGGCCTCGACGAACTGGCGCTGAGTTCCATGACCGGACGTCTCTGCGCACTAATTGCCATCATCATCCCAGCCTATATGGTCGTCGTTATGTCTGGATTCAAGCGAGCGCTAGAGGTAATGCCAGCAATCGTCGTCTGCTCCGTCACGTTTGCGGGTGTCTTATTTTTTGTGACGAACAACTTCGGGCCCGATCTGGCTGTCATCCTTGCTTCGATCGCAGCATTAATCGCGTTGGTGCTCGTAATGAAGTTTTGGCAGCCCTCGCAAGTCTTTCGACTCGAAGATGATGTCGAAGTCAGTGCGGAACGGAAAACGCATACAACTGGTGAAATCGTTTCCGCCTGGAGCCCGTACATGCTTCTTGTGGCATTTGTCCTCGCATGGCGTTTCCCGCCAGTCCAAGCTTTGTTAAATACCGTGTCCGTATCCTTTCCGGTACCAGGACTTCATGAAACCATCATGCGCGTTCAGCCAATCACTCCAGAACCATCGCCATATGCTGCGATGTATAACTTCAATTGGCTAACGGCCGCAGGGACGTCATGTTTTCTTGCGGCGTTTGCGGCTTCACTGCTATTAGGCATGCCCCCGGGAAAGTTTTTCGGGGTTGTCGGGAAAGTGCTCCATCTGTTATCAAAACCATTACTAACGATCGCGTCAGTCTTAGCGTTAGCCTTCCTGATGAATTATGCCGGCATGACGTCAACATTAGGACTCGCGTTCGCTGCAACCGGTTCACTCTTCCCAGCCTTTAGCGCAATGTTGGGATGGACCGGCGTTTTTCTCACAGGTAGCGACACATCCTCTAACGCGTTGTTCGGCACACTACAAGTTGTAACAGCAAATGAAATTGGGCTTAATCCCATTCTTACAGCCTCTTCAAATGCGGCAACCGGTGTTATGGGCAAGATGGTCTCGCTACAAAGTATTGCGGTCGCTGTTGCAGCAACCGGCATGGCATCATCTGACGAAGGCAAGCTGTTCAGAACGACACTCAAACACAGCATCATTCTCATGATCTTTATGGCGATCGTGACAATGATCTTCGCGTACGTCCTCCCACAATTTGTTCCACAGGTATGACCTAAGGAAGAAACGCGGGGACTCGCACAAGTACGTAGGTAATGTGTCCACCGTTTGGAACTAAGTACCCGTGCGGAGTTTTCGCAGGAATATGAAGTACGTCTCCGGCGGCCACCGGATAGATTGTTCCTCCATCGATACCACTACCAAGACTGCCTCGCCGGTTAAGTATTCGACCTCCAACGCGCAACTGACCGGCCCCACTCGTAATTAGAACCACGTCGATAATATCGTCATGGATTTCAGGTAACCCATCTGCATCTCGGTGGATATAACGAAAACGGTGTGAGCGTGTTGGACTCCCATAATCGGCAAGAGTTTCTCTAGCCGAATGATCGGGTCGAATCTGCCCACTTAATACCGTATGACGCCTCTGGAGTTCTGCATCGGTCCATAGCGCAAAACCAGGAGGCTGAAAGCTCAAAACGGGGGCATCCTCTGGAACAACAAGGGCATTGAGTATCGGCATTCTGATAAGCACGTACGTTACATGCCCACCCTCTGGCACGAGATAGCGATGCGGGACATCCGCAGGAAGGTGGAGTACATCACCGGCCGCGACAGCATAGCGTGCTCCATCCTGAATCTCCGTGCCGGTGTACTCGCCATTTGACCCGGTTTTCCCAATCATCTTTCCGCCGACCACGATAATGCCCTCGCCACTATGGATGAAAACCACATCTTCAATTCCCACATGCTGCTCTGGGACACCGTCCGCATCACGCCGGATGAAGCGAAACCGGTGCGCGCCACTGGGGTTGTTGTAGTCAGCAAGCGTCTCACGGGCAGAATGATCGGGTCGCATACGCATTGACAGTGCCGCATCGCGTTGCAACAGATGTTCAGCACTCCACCTAATAAAGTCAGGCGCAGAACCCTGAAGAACAGGAAACAGTAAAAACACCGAAAACAGTAGCCGAAACGGAAGCATCATCACCTAATTGTTCTAGTTTTCATGCACGACTGAGAAATTTCCAGAATACTACTGGGAGATGACAGCTTCGGCAACAGCAAGGAACACCCTCAAACCACCACTGAAATGGGCTGGTGGAAAACGATGGCAATTGCCTCACCTTGAGCCGTATTGGACCTCACACCGACAACGTCGACTTGTCGAACCTTTTTGCGGAGGCCTTGCCGTAACGATCGGGTTAGACCCAGAGCATGCGCTCCTGAACGACGTCAATCCTCATCTAATCAATTTCTACGCATGGCTTCAAAAGGGTTTGCTCTCTCAAGTTACCATGAAAAATGACAAAACTCTTTTTTATCAACACCGAGATCGATTTAACGAACTCATCAAAGCAGAACAAATTTCAACGCCAGAATCGGCGTCACTCTTTTATTATCTGAATCGAACCGCCTACAACGGTTTATGCCGATTCAATCGGCATGGCAGTTTTAACGTGCCATTCGGTCGCTACAAAACGATCTCCTACTTCTCAGATTTTTCGGAGTACAAGAAAATATTCAACAGATGGAAATTCGTGTGTGGGGATTTCACTACTTTAAAACTACGATCATCTGATTTTATCTACGCGGATCCTCCGTATGATGTTGAATTTACATCATACTCACCGAATAAATTCTCGTGGGACGACCAAGTCAGAACGGCTGAATGGTTGTCGACTCATCCAGGCCCCGTAATCCTTGTCAACCAAGCGACCACGAGGATTCAAAACCTCTATCGCCACTTCGGTTTCACACTTCGCCACCTCGACGCTCCGAGGCGAATTAGTAGAACTGGCGACCGCTCGCCTGCACGGGAGATAATTGGAACTCGGAACCTCTAAAAAAAGCTGTCTTACCCTTCCGGCAATCGATACGCAATCAGCTCGCCTGCAAATCCGCCGCCGCTGATAGCAAACACTATGTATTGCTGTCCGTCGTGCATATAGGTCATCGGAGACCCGGACGCCGCGGCCGGAACAACCACCTGGCCAGCATCTGCACCTGTTTGCTTGTCATAGGCTCGTAGGTAAGCTCCTTCCTCTCCAGACGGAAGGGTAATTGTCCCACCACTTTCAGCTGCAATAACAAGTGACTTCGTAATCAAAGTACCAACGCGACCGATGCGACCTGTCCTTGGAATATCAATGCCTTGTAGTAACGGATGGTTCTTAATATTGTCCGGCGTCTCGCCATGGGCTACTTGCCACAAAATCTCTCCTTGTTTGAGATCAATGGCCGTAATCCGTCCCCATGGTGGCTTGACCAAGGGAATCCCTTCAATATTCAATGCCGCATCAGCTGCCGAAATACCTCGTGCGCGGCCGCGAATAAAGTTCATATCAGAGCGCTCAGGATCGTTAATCAGACCTAATACGGTGACATTCGTAAATGAATACAAATACGCAATGCCCGTCTCAGGGTCGATTGAACCCCCTGGCCAATTCGTTCCGCCTCCAGCTGACGGAAGCATTAAAGTGCCGATAACACCATCCGGTTCAGAAACCGTGATTGGCGTAAAAATTGGGCCAATCCTATGACGTGCCGCAATTTCTTCGGCACGTCTCCTGAGCTCAGGCGTAAAATCCACTAAGTCGTCGAGACTTACACCTTGTCGATCGTAGGCAGGCGGCTTCGTCGGGTACGGTTGCGTCGCAGAAAGTAATTCTCCAGGAACATCAGACTGCTCAATCGGTCGTTCTTCAATTGGCCAGATTGGTTCACCCGTAATCCGGTCAAATACATACAACCATGCCTGCTTGCTCGGCTGGGCGACGATCTTCCTCTCAACCCCATCGATCATGACGTCGGCAATAATTGGTGCACAGGGAAAATCCCAGTCCCAAACATCATGGTGAATCGCCTGGAAATGCCACAGCCGATCACCTGAATCGATATCAACAGCGACTAAACTATCCGAAAACAAATTGTCGCCATGACGATGCCCCCCGTAGTAGTCATTCGTTGGCATCTCAGTCGCAAAGTAAACAATTCCTTCTTCAAGGTCAGCACTAATCTGGCCCCACACTCCGGTATTCCCGGTATACCGCCACGAATCATTCAACCAACTATCGTTTCCAAACTCGTCATTTCCTGGAATCGTGTGGAAAATCCATTTACGGGAGCCTGTATCCGCATCGAACCCTCGCACATACCCCTTGGTATTACGCATTGACCGAGGCGCACTGCCTGGGACATGCGCAGCACCAATCACAATCGTATCTCCGACAACGAGTGGCGCCGCGTGCAGGCCAATTTCCCCAGCAAGTGGATCGATGTCTTGATCCATATTTTGCATGAGGTCAACCACACCATCCGTGCCAAAGCTAGACACCCGTTCTCCCGTCGCTGCGTTAAGAACGATTAGCTGGTACCCGAGGGTGACGTACACAATCTGCCCGCTCGCCCCATCATCGCGATAGGCCAGTCCACGCCCAGAAAGTCGCCTCGGCGTCGCCGCACCACGTTCCCCCTCATCGAAGCGATGCATCCACAACAATTCGCCAGTCCCCGCATCAGCAGCAACAACCGCCCGACGTGAACCGGCGGTCGAGTAGATGACCCCATCAACCATCAGTGGAGTCGATTGAAAGTTGTACTCAGGATTTGGACCAAAATTTGACATCTTGATCCGCCACGCGATCTCCAGATCATCAAAATTTGATGCATCAATCTGATCGAGAGGTGAATATCGAGTGTTCTTGATATCACCACCGTAGCTTCGCCATTCACCGTTCTCCGTCCCCTGTCCAAACGCGGACGGCGTAACTACCAACACACCAATAATAAGAACCCACGCGACGACGCTGACTAACCGTGCTGACATAATCACTCCTCTGGAGTTTAACTATTCACTAACTGGATTTACCTAGGCGTTTCCAGGTAGGCCAGCACACCAAGAACAAGAGCGCACACGACAACGGTAAGCAACCGTTCTGACACAGGCATACTTTCCCATGAATCTCTCAAGGTCCTTCCAATCCCGAATCACTTCCCTGGATTTTAACTATTCAATAACTGGATTTACCCACCCAGCAGGCAAAACTTTGTCGGGATCAGGCCGAATACTCAGATACGTCACATGATCCTCAATTTCTGTCCACCCATGAAACACACCGCCTGGAATCACAACGATGTCACCTTCCGAAACATAACGGCTCTGTCCACCCGACGAAGTGGCACGAAAACTTTCACCAACAAGTGTTGTCACAATATCACTGTCTGCTGGAATATCACGACGATCTTCAATCGCGCCGCCCGTCACCAACGTTCCACCACCGGAGTAAATGTAGTACACCTCGGTAACGAGAGAATGCACAATCCCACTCGCACGACCACTACTCGCCTCAAGTGCATCCCGATGCAATATGCCAACAGCAACATTAGATTGACCAATGTCGACAACTTTAACTTGACGATCAACGCCACCATCAGGACCATTCTTTACAGCTAAATACTCTTCTTCTGTGACATCCGTTGCCGAATTAATTTGAGCGTAAATTACAAACGTCGGCATACACATCAATACCGCGAACATTGCCAGCATCTTCTTCGCACACGTCTTTACCATGTTCTTTCCCTCTTTAGTTCATCCCAAGCTCTTACTCATCCGACATATGCCGCTTTAAAAATTCCACCGTAAGCCGATTAAACATCTTCGGCCTTTCATAGTAAACAGAATGTCCAGCTTCCGGAACGACAGCAAATTCAGAATGTGGCATCTTGTCATGCATCGCTTCAATCACCGCCGGCGCAACAAGCGTGTCCTCTTCACCAACAATGAACAATGTCGGAATCTCATATTCAATAATCGAAGTTATCTCCGTTGGCGTTGCCTCAGTCTGCATCCGTGTCGCTTCAATGTCTCGCTCAAGGGTTAAGCGTTGAATTTCTCGATATAAAAACGCCCGCTCGGGATGACGCTCAATAAATGACGGTGCGAACGGAGAACGCTCAGTCGACTGCTGACTGCGCAACCGCTCAATGATCGGATCTGTATACCCACCAGTCGTGTCACACAGAATAAGAGCCGTAACCCGTTCGGGATAGGCAGAAGCAAATCCAAGTGTCGTCCGCCCCCCCATCGACTGCCCAATCAATGCAACTCGGTCTATACCAAGATGATCCAACAGCGCACGAAGGTCGTCGATGAAGGCTTCACTCCCAGGACGGTCACCAACATCTCGCGAATACCCAAACCCACGATGGTCGAAAGTCACGCACTGGAAATGTTCTGACATAGCTGGTATCTGTTGCCACCAGCTCAAATGTGTCCCGCCGGCTCCATGAGCAAAGACAACCGGTGGACCTTCTCCATGCACTTCATAGTAAAGTTCAAAGTCGCCCAGTGACACAGTTTCGAGTCTTTCGGATTGCGCCAACAACCTCGCCATATATCCATCAACAGCGACAGCTCCTCCCGCGAATCCAAGGGATGTCAAAAACGTCCGACGCCCAATCAATCTGTCGTCGATCTCCATATGTTATTGATGTAGGGTCGTACGTAGCATTGCTGCATTCAACACCAATCGTACGAACGTCTGCGCTGCCCTAGATTCGGTCAAAACTTTTTTCTACCTGGTGACGACTCAGTCGAAGCAGAACTGGGCGACCGTGAGGACAAACCGTCGAGTAAGCGGTACGCTTCAATTCCTGTAAGAGATAGTTCATCTTTTCGATCGTCAATCTGTCATTCGCCTTAACCGCAGCATGACACGCTGTAGTAGCCGCAATCTGACGAAGGCCTTCGTCAACATCAGTCCCTTGATCAAGTCCCTCTAAATCATCTGCCAATGCCCGCACTGCACGTTCGCAGGAACTCACATCAAGAAGATTCGGTGCCGACGCAATCCGAACGCTATCACCCCCAAAACCTTCAACTTCAAATCCAAGACGGATCAGTGATGCTGTATGCCCGGCAAGCGTATCTCTCGACGCTGGCGGTAGCTCCACCACCAAGGGCTCCAGAAGACGCTGTGACTCCAAGGTTCCGGCAGTCAAACGGTCCATCACCTGTTCAAACAGAATTCGTTCGTGGGCCACATGCTGATCGATGATGACTATGCCATCGTTATCGACAGCGACGATAAACGTGTCTCTAAACTGCCCAAGTGGTATCAATGAGGTCGACCCTACATCCTCACGTTCGCTGGCTTCCAAGCCTGGTGGCATCAAACGAGCTTCAAATAATGCGTCCCGCCCACTCCCTTCAGACTGTCGAAATACGTCCGTCATTGGTCCCCAACGACTCGCGGCTGCCATCCCAGACACCACACCAGGAATAGAACGCGCCTGTGGCTCATGCATCGGAATAATTTGTGGAGAACTAGGGATAATCGCTGGCACAGCTTCCTGCCCCAGCGCATCTGCCATACCAC
>CAZWKO010000038.1:3837-12452 GCA_964634925.1 uncultured Vicinamibacteraceae bacterium | reverse complement strand
CGACCCCCTGACCCCCAGTCAGGTGCGCTACCAAACTGCGCCACATCCCGAACCGTCAAGATATTACCGTGTTTCTATTGACGCCGCGTTCTTTCGGAGTTTTTGATTCGAATATTTTCAATTATTTCCTATAAGGCCTATGCCCTTGAATGTTCTCAAACAGAAAGACAACAACCAGTGCTTGAAATACAGTAACCATGATGACTCGACATTCTGTGCACCGACTGGCCACAGCGGTGCTGATAGCGATGACTTCTGTAGTGAGCGGCGCACAGCATGACTCTATCGATGAACTGCAGGTAAAGGCGGAACAGGGTGATGCCGAATCACAGTACCAACTTGGAGTCCTCTATCGTCAAGGGCAAGGTGTAGAACCCGATGATAGAGAAGCCGCCAAATGGTTTCGGTTGGCAGCAGACCAAGGGCTTGACGAGGCGCAAAACAACCTCGCCATTCTCCATATGACCGGGTCAGGTCTCCAACGAAATTTTGTAGAAGCCGCACGACTATTTCGGTTAGCCGCAGAAAAAGGCCTCCCTGATGCGCAAACATCCCTCGGCTACCTGTATTTCACTGGACACGGCGTGGCAAAGGACGAAACAGAAGCCATTCGCTGGTATCAATTGGCTGCCGACCAGGGCCTTTCCCAAGCACAGTTCAACCTTGGCTACGCGTACGACGTTGGCCAAGGAGTGCGACAGGATCACACCCAAGCGTTTAAATGGTATCGGTTGGCAGCAGCACAGGGATTAGTAGGGGCACAGTACAACCTTGGCCTTATGTACGACACAGGCAAAGGTGTGCCGCAGGATGATGTGCAGGCATACCTATGGTTCACGCTTGCCGCAGAACGCAGCACTGACGAAGCGCTCGAGCGCGCGATAAAACATCGTGACGCCGTCGACAAAAGACTTACCGTTGAGCAACGCCTCGAGAGCCAATTCCTTGCTCAAGAATGGAACAGAACCCACCCACGCTGGGCTATAGCAGATCCACAATCGGTGCCGTAATCGTCGCCTGGACGTCTCCAAGCTGCTTGCCGCCACTAAAACCTGATTCAAAAATGATTCGTGTGGGCCATCAACAACACGCGGTTTGACTACGCGTGATTATCTATCCCCGGCCTGTTTTCTTCTTCGGCGCGCGGGCGACTCTAGGTTTCCGTCCCACTTTTTTCTTAACTTGTCGATTGCGCGATGGTTTCTTCGCCAACGCGCCATCCCATACTGGCTCATCGTCGAATAACCCCGACTTGGCAGCTCCGTTTTTTGACAACAATTCGAGTATCGATCGGAGTCCTTTTTTAGCAAGATTTATCCGCTCCCGCGCATCATCCGCAAGAGATTCATCGCCAGACGCGTCAACTTCTTCAGCGTCTCGCCCAGCATCCAGCTTTCGACGGGCCGCACCAAGCGTGAGTCCTTCCTCGAACAACAATCGCTTGATCTCAAGGACCGTCTCGACGTCAACACGCCTATACACGCGCGCGTCGCCTTTGGACTTTCCAAGTGCTGGAAACTCAGCTTCCCAAGACTTGAGTACATACGGCTGAACCTCGGCAATAGAACACACATCGCTTGCCTTAAAGACCGAGCGCTTTGGAATCTCAACCGTCATTCGTCTCTGTATTACCCCAGTATTAAAGCTCGCGCGAGTATATCAGCCAGCCCAATGACTCGTCCGGGGAACGTCACGAACGACGACCACGTCGCGGTTGAATTCGACGCGCACGAGCTTTCAGCCAAATCGGAGAACCCTCAAACCCAAACGCTCGTCGCAACTGATTTCTGAGAAATCGCTGATATGAAAAATGAAACCGCGTCTCGATGTTGGTAAAAAATACAAACGTCGGTGGACGCGATGACACTTGCGTGGCATACAAAATCTTCACCTCTTTTCGACCGCGACTATGAGGTTGATGTCGAGCTGTCGCTTTCGCCACCATACGGTTAAGATCGGCCGTTGATACATGCCTTGCGCGAGCTTCAATCACTTTTAAGCTTCGAAGAAACACTTGCTGGGTACGTTCTCCGGTCAGTGCGGAAATATGGAGAATCGGGGCAAAGTCAGCAAATTTGAGATCGTCCCGTAGGTCCGCGTCGAAAGTTTTTACGTAGTCGGGCCCCTCCTTCTTTACAAGATCCCATTTATTTGCGGCAATGATGATGCCACAGCCCGCTCGCTCCGCTTCACCAGCGACAGCGGCATCCTGCTTCGTTACACCGACAGTTGCATCAATCAGCACAATTGCAACGTCCGCACGCTTCAATGCTCGGCGCGCAAGTAACGTGCTGACTGACTCAACTTGTCCTGACTGAGAAACTTTTCCTGGCTTGCGAATCCCTGCGGTATCGACCAGCCTGATGCTGCGACCATGCCAGCCGACAACAGTATCGATAGCATCTCGTGTGGTTCCTGCAAGATCGCTCACCAAGACGCGCTCTTCTCGCACCAATTGATTAACAAGAGATGATTTTCCGACATTGGGACGCCCAACAATCGCCAGACGGATCTCGCTGCTGACCTCAGAGGAGTCAACCATGTCATTACTGACCCCCAGCGACTGTTTACTTTTTATACGCCGTCGACCCGGCAGTCTAGCTACGACCTCATCAAGAAGATCACCAACCCCTAAACCATGTTCTGCGGCAATGCTTAATACGGGTGAGATCGCGAGCTGGAAAAATTCTGCTGACCGATCGTTTTGTTTTGGGTTATCCACTTTATTTACAGCCAATACCAATGGAACCCCAACCCGACGAGCATGCGTCACCACCTCTTCGTCGGCTGGCATTAATCCGTCCTGGCCATCGACCAACACAACGAGCACTGCAGCCGTTTCGAGCTCTTTCAAACCATGCCTGGCGACTTCTTCTTGCAATGGATCACTGCTCGCCCCAAACAGTCCACCCGTATCAACTAACTCAAACTCTCTACCAAGCCACTCGACGGGTTGCCGGAGGATGTCCCTCGTAGTTCCTGCTATAGGAGTCACGATCGCCGAACGCGCCCCGGAGACGCGGTTAAATAAGGTCGACTTCCCAACATTTGGGCGACCGATTAATACGACACGGTTCTCTTGAGCGCTCTTAGCTCCCATCTTTGCCATTTTGCTAACTAGTTTACCGTTCCCTTGACAGCCGTAAATTATAGTATCTATGATGTTTACACATACCGAGGAGCCATATACCCATGATCAAAGTCGACATTGTCAATGAAGTGTCGAAGGCCGCGGACATCACAAAAGTGAAATCCGAAGTAGCTGTTGACGCGGTATTTGATGCCATGCGTATGTCGATGCAACGCGGTGAACGAATTGAACTGCGTGGATTCGGTGTATTTCAAGTGAAACCCCGTAAGCGGGGCATCGGTCGCAACCCCCGAACTGGCAAGGAAGTACGGATTCCGCCTGGTCGGACCATTCGATTCAAACCTGGTAAAGACCTCCAGAATATCGACGGCTAACCAAACCCATAATAGTCGTCTTGGCACAAGAAACTAATAGCTTCCTTGATTCGTCTGCACCGATATCTGTAACAACGCCCCCCGCTTCAGAAGCTGGTTTGCTCGATAATGAACCATCCGCACTTCATACACCCCGGCGTCGAGAACGTACGTGGCTTCATGCTTCACTCTTTCTCGCAACGGTCATCACGACCATGTTCTGGGGTCGCATGCACTACGCGGGATTCCTCGCAAATTTTTCGTCTACCGACTTACCGGAAGTGTCATGGATCCACGGTGCGTGGTACAGCTGGACAATTTTAGCTATTCTTGGGACACACGAACTGGGACACTACTACGCCTGCCGGTATTACAAGATCGATGCATCACCGCCGTTCTTCCTGCCTGCCCCAATCTTGACCGGAACATTTGGAGCTGTAATCAGAATTCGAAAACGCATTCCGACAAAAGCAATCCTCTTTGATGTCGGTGTCGCTGGCCCAATCGCTGGTTTTGTAGTCGCTGTCCCCACGCTCTTTATTGGTCTCTGGTTATCTCGAATTACGGAACTACCTACTGGCGATACGAGCTTCATCACACTCGGCGAACCACTTCTATTCCAGGCAGCGGCCTGGCTCGTATGGGGCAGCACACCAGAAGGTTATTCGATCAACCTCCACCCAATGGGTTTTGCAGCATGGTTTGGATTAATCGCAACTGCTCTTAACTTATTTCCAATCGCTCAACTCGATGGAGGTCACATCTCATACGCCACTTTTGGTCGTAAATCCACCACTGTCACAATCATCAGCTTAGTTGCTTTGCTCGGGCTTGGCTTCGTCGCTCCAAGCTGGTTCGTTCTAGCGTCTTTTCTACTCATAATGATGGTCGTGAGCGGCGGATTGCGACATCCACCCACCCTTGACGAACACGTCCCCTTGGACCGCACGCGACGCTGGGTTGCGGTCGCAGCGGCAATCATCTTTGCACTATGTTTTACACCGGCACCGGTTGATATAGGCGGATTGACCGAGTTCCCATAACCAAAACCAACACCGTCACAGCATACTGACGGGGTCGATGTCGACCGTTACTTTTCGTCGTAGCCTCGGTCGTTCCTCAAGTACTGACCGCACTGACTCCCTCATCACCCGACGGTTCGCCCCTTTCAAAAACAACTGTGCGCGATGCAGACCACGAATCTTTGAAATAGGAGCTGCAGCGGGCCCCAGTATCTCAAAGAGATTGCCGAACAAACGAAGATGCCGGGCTAATTGTCTGGCATCACTCAGGGCTTCGCTGTGTGAGCGCCCTCGCACGACAACATTAATGATCGACAGCGTAGGGGGGTACCGCAATGCTTTCCGAAAGCGAAGTTCTTCTTCATAAAATGGCTCATATGCCTGCTGGCATGCATAACCGATGCTGTAGTGATCTGGATAATACGACTGGATGATTGCTTGTCCCTTTAAATTACCGCGACCGGCACGTCCTGCTACCTGGGTGAGCAATTGAAATGTCCGTTCACCGGCTCTAAAATCCGCGACCGTTAAGCCCATATCGGCAGACACGACCCCAACGAGAGTAACTCTGGGAAAATCATGACCCTTCGCGATCATTTGCGTTCCGACCAGCACCTGAATCTTCCCCTCTCGAAATCGTGCTAGCAGTGATGCACCGGACCCATACCGACGTACACTATCCCGGTCTAGCCGCTCCACTGATACCCCAGGCAGTATTTCTGCAATCTCACTCTCTACTCTTTCTGTCCCGAAACCGAGTGATTCCAGATAAGCCCCAGCACAATAGGAACATGTGTCTGGACGGACCTTAGAGAAATCGCAATAGTGACAACGAGCACGATTGATAGAACGATGAAGCGTCAGCGCAACACTGCAATTCGGACATTCCAGTGCTCGTCCACACTGCCGGCACAACATCGCCGTGGCATATCCACGTCTGTTAAGGAGTACCAATGCCTGATTACCCCGTTCAGCCGTCGACTCTAACGCTGCGCGCAAAGCTCGACTTAGGACAACTTCTGTCCCTGAAACAGCTGTTTCGTGACGCATATCAACAACCGTAACCTCGGGAAGAGCGCGTTGCTGTACACGTTCGGGCATCGTAATGAGCTGGTAACGACCCGTCCGCGTGTTGTGATAGCTTTCTAAAGACGGTGTCGCTGAACCCAATATCACCAGTGCGCCTTTCTGTTGCGCTCGGATTATCGCCACACTCCGCGCGTGATATCGAGGAGTTTCCTCCTGCTTGTACGAACCGTCATGTTCTTCATCGACAATGACCAGTCCAAGATTCTCTAGGGGTGCGAACACCGCAGACCGTGTACCAATCACAATCTGAACTTCACCGCGACGAATCCTGTGCCATTGATCGTGCCGTTCACCATCAGAGAGCCCACTATGCTGTATCGCCACACGGCGACCAAAAACCCCATAAAACGTTGCCACCATCGCCGGCGTAAGTGCAATCTCCGGAACAAGCATCAACACACCGCGACCCATCGACTCCATATGCTGCGCAAGTCTTAGATAAACTTCTGTCTTTCCACTGCCTGTCACTCCATGCAAAAGTGCCACGTGAAATGAATTTGCAGCACTCAGTTTCGTCAATTGTTCTACCGCCTGGTTTTGTTGACCCGTTAACACCCGATCAACCTCTGAAGCGATGAGTGCAGACTGCATAACAGACTCTCGACTAAATGGGTCTCGGTCGACCTTTACCGAACGTACCGATACGTATCCTCTTTGCTGTAGTCGCTTTACAGAATCAGTTCCGATCCCTTCACTTCTAAGAATTGATAAAGAAATTTCACCTGAGGCCTGCTGCAAGCGACGCAGCGCAAGTCGCTGTTTCGGCCCAAGTTCAGCTGGAAATGTACCGAGACAAACATCCCGACCGAGCTCAGAAAGTTCCGCGCTTTTCGCATATTTGAATGCTGAAGTCGCACTTCGACCTCTATCAGACATTGCAAGTGGCGGCATCGCCGCTGCGATCGCTTCACCAAAGCTACAAACAAAATAATCCGCCACCCACGAAACGAGATCCAGAATATCCGGCGGAAGATATGGCTCGTCATCCAGCACCTCAAGAAGTTCTCGAACTTGAGCATCTTTTACAGGTCCAGACTCGCCAGATTTAATCGGAACGTTATGACTTGGATCATTCTTCTCAACCACACAGCCAACCACGGTTCGATGCGCGAGAGGGACAACTACACGCGCTCCAATGGCAGGCGAACCGATTTCGTCAGGCACCGCGTAGGTTAAAACCGGCAGAAACGGCACCGGCACAGCAACTGCTACTTGACGGGCCACGACTTGTCCATCCCTCGTGGTCGTAATAGACAGAAATACAGACAGGACAACAACTGCTCAATCCCCACGGAGAATGGCACGAACCTGTTTCATATCTGCCCAGACATATTTCTTTTTGTCAGGGCTCCGCAAGAGATACGCTGGATGAAATGTTGGTATAAGGGTCGTGCCTCTGTAGCTATATTGTCGTCCGCGTAATTTCGAAATTGGCGTCTTGTCATCACGAAGCAAAGTTCTCACCGCGAATGATCCAAGTGCTACGATCACTCTCGGCTGGATCGCATCAATCTGAGAAAAGAGAAACGGTTCGCAAGTCTCCACTTCATCTGGTTCTGGGTTGCGATTCTGTGGTGGGCGACACTTAATAACATTCGCGATATAAACATCATCGCGACTCAAGTCGATAGCTTCAATGATTTTTGTAAGTAGTTGCCCAGCACGACCAACAAACGGCTCGCCCTTTACGTCTTCGTCTCTTCCTGGCGCTTCTCCCACAAACATAAGATCTGCATTTGGGTTGCCAACTCCAAACACCAAGTTTGTCCGCCCTGTATGGAGTTTGCAGCGCTTACAATCACCAATTTCCCCACGAATATCTTTAAGTTCTACTTTAGGACTCATTCGTGGAACCGCCGATGCGCCTGGTGCCCGCCACACCTCATCACTACTAATTCCGTCGACGCCAAGTTCACGTAAAAATTGAAGGTGCGCCGCAATCTGTCGAGGCTCAGTCACAGACAACTACACTCGACTAGCAACGGGTTGAACTTGAACGCAGGATGCTATGCGATCAAAAATCAAACGAGCCAAGTCACGTTTAGATCTCCTTGTAACCGGTTCAACCTTATCGCGAGTCACCAGCGTAGCAATATTCGTGTCAACCTCAAATCCTGCGCCAGCTTGAGTCACATCATTTGCAACCATCATGTCTATTCGTTTACTACGCAATTTCGCTGAGGCAGACTCAATAAGGTCTTCGGTCTCAGCCGCAAATCCGACAAGGAACGGCTTTGAAGAATCCCCACGAGCTCTACCAAGGTCAGCCAGAATATCTGGAGTCTTACGCAACCGAAGCACTAGCTCATCATCAACTTTCTTTATCTTGTTTTCACTCGCTCCGATACCACTAGCATAATCAGCGACCGCAGCAGCCATGATGACCACATCGATAGACTCGCTGCTCACAAGCTCCATCACGGCACGGTGCATCTCGTCGGCACTCCGAACCGATGTCACTTCTGATCCAGCAGGCGGATCCAATGCCGTTGGACCCGCCACCAGTAACACCCGCGCACCACGAGTAAGAGCTTCAGCAGCCACGGCAAAACCCATACGCCCGCTCGACCGGTTACCAACGTACCGCACTGGGTCGACATCTTCGTATGTTGGCCCCGCCGTCACCAGAACAACTCGTCCCGTCAAATCCCGACCGTGCCGAAGACATCCTCCGACCGCAGACACAATCACATCAGACTCCGCGAGCCGTCCCTTACCGACCCAACCGCACGCTAGGTAGCCATCATCTGGATCAATGAACGAGACGCCGCGGTCTGCCAAAACACGGCAGTTAGCCTGGACCGCAACGTTTTCGTACATATTGGTATTCATTGCCGGAGCAACCAACACGGGCGCTTTCGTTGCAAGAAATAGCGAAGACAAAAAGTCATCCGCAATGCCATGCGCAAATTTACCAATCACGTTTGCTGTCGCCGGAGCAACAAGCAATAGGTCAATCGAAGATGCGAGCGCAATATGGTCAATGTTCGTATTTACGCCAGGCTCGTACTGATCTGTCAACACGCGTCGTCGCGTAATCGCTTCAAACGTCAACGGTCC
>CAZWKO010000038.1:0-3827 GCA_964634925.1 uncultured Vicinamibacteraceae bacterium | reverse complement strand
GTTTGGAGAAACCAATAAATTTCTGTGCGTTCGCGGTCATTACAGCTACAACTTCATGCCCCTGTTGCTGCAATTGACGAACTACTTCCACTGACTTGTAGGCGCTAATGCCGCCACTCACCCCAAGTGCAATCAATGCCATCTTTTTCGTCTCTGTCTACGACTCAAAAGTCTCTGCTATCTGCGTCGCACTCAACCGCATTGCTTCGGCTGTTGAACGCTCTGCCTTAACAATATTACAGAGGGTGCCAACGCATCGCTCAAGATCGTCATTTATGACAATGTAATCATAATCCTGTCTGGCAGCCACCTCTTGCTTGGCGGTCACCAGCCGTCGATCCAGTTCATCGAGGCCTATTTCAGATTGACTGCGCTCAAACAACCGCTTTTGTAACGCTGAATAAGAAGGCGGCAACAGAAATATCGATACGACGTCCGTCACCCGCTGCCTTACCTGTCGCGCTCCCTGCACATCTATTACCAAGACAACATCCTGTCCCGCATTCAGCTGAGCTTCCGTATCCACCGCACTGGTACCGTAGAGATTTCCAAACACGTCAGCCCATTCAATAAACGCACCTTCGGACACCATTCGTCGAAAAATCCTCTCGTTAACAAAACTATAATCAACACCATCCTGTTCACCTGTGCGCGGTAATCGAGAAGTATAAGAACGGGAACGCCGGACGTTCGGCAGCCGGTCTATTAGTTTTTGCACAACGGTTGTCTTCCCTGTACCTGATGGCGCCGACAAGACCAGTAAAAGCCCACGGCGAACCGTCCCCGACGCTACCACCGCCGCTTCGTTCTTACTACCTTTTATATGTGATTCACTCAACGTTTTGTACCTGCTCGCGAAGTTTTTCGAGTTCAGCCTTCGCAGAAACAATAAGCTTTGACGTCTCGGACCCCATCGCCTTTGACCCTATTGTGTTCACCTCTCGGTTCATTTCTTGCAGCAAAAAATCCAGCTTTCGGCCACATGGGGCCTTGTCACCAACTAATCCATCCCAATGCTTTATATGTGCATGAAGTCGCGTAAGCTCTTCATGGATATCAGACCGAGCGACAAAGCGCACAATTTCTTGCGCCACAACCGTTCCATCAGCTCCTAAATCAGGAGCCAGTTCACCAACACGTTCAGTCAATCTATTCCGCAAAAAATCATCGCTCTCGCTAGCACTTTGCTCAATATTCTTCACTAAGGCACTCAAAATCGTAATTCTTTCACTCAGGTCCGACTGAAGGAATTCTCCTTCCTTTAACCGCATCTCGTCCAACGCCACAACCACTTCTTCGACAATGCCGGTAACTTCTTGTTCGCCATGCGAAATCTCATCTGCCTGACGAGGAAACTCTGAGACTGTTACAAGCTGGGGAAACCGTAATAAATCACCGACCTCCCATTTCCCAGTCACGACATTTGCCACGTCTGGCCTATTCGCAGCATCAACGAGTGCACTCATTAGTTGATCATCCACGTTGACAGAGACAGCCTGGCGACTCTTATATTCCAGGTTGATTGCGAGCTCGACTCGGCCGCGTACCAAACGTCGTTGAATCAACTCTCGTACCTTGCTCTCAAGCGCTTGCAGCATCTGTGGAGCACGAATCTGTATATCCAAATACCGATGATTCACGCTCCGCACCGTAACGCTGACAACAACTGTGTCAGTCTCGCGAGCAAGCGTGGCGAACCCTGTCATTGATTTAATCACCTTACTGTCTCACTTCTCATTAATATTCGTATCGTCGATCCGGGCCGACCGTTCTTGTCTTAAATGACTTAGAGATTCAGAGAACATTCTTATCGGTTTCGGTCGAACCAAATAACTGCATCGCGTAAAGCCTGGCATATTGACTATTTGGGTTTGCAAGCAACTCATCATGCTGTCCAATCTCACTTACACGTCCCTCGTCAAGCACAATGATTGCGTCCGCTCGACGGACCGTCGACAACCGATGAGCGATAACAAAGGATGTCCGGTTGAGGAGCAACTTAGCTAATGCATCCTGCACAAGCAATTCAGACTCCGCGTCCAGTGACGACGTCGCCTCGTCAAGGATTAAAATCGGAGAATCCTTAAGTAGTGCACGAGCAATAGCGATACGTTG
This sequence comes from uncultured Vicinamibacteraceae bacterium, assembly GCA_964634925.1. GTDB lineage: Bacteria > Acidobacteriota > Vicinamibacteria > Vicinamibacterales > UBA8438 > DTWD01. The sequence goes on along the minus strand of CAZWKO010000038.1, from coordinate 1,712 downwards.
CCGCTGGCCTCCAGATAGTCGTTGCCCACGCTCTCCGATCATTGTCTCGTATCCAGATGCCAGCCGAATAATAAATTCATGAGCATGCGCGGCACGCGCAGCGGCTTCGACCCTAGCTCGATCTGCATTCGGTAATGCATAAGCAATGTTGTTTGCGATCGTGTCATCAAACAAAACCGTGTCTTGCGTCACAATACCTATCTGAGCCCGCAACGATGACAACGTTACATCACGAATATCGACACCATCGACAGAAATCGAGCCCCCGGTTACATCGTAAAACCGTGGAACAAGGTTCACTAATGTTGTTTTACCAGCTCCACTTAGTCCGACAATTGCCACAACCTTTCCTGCTTGAACCTCAAACGACAGGTCTTGCAATACGATGTCGCTAGGCGAATCGGCATAAGCGAAACCAACGTTCTTGAAAACAATATCTTTCTGCAATGGTAAAAGCGGCGACGATTTTGCTCGGTCCTGAACCTCACTATGCGTGTCCAACATCTCAAAGACTCGTTCGGACGCTGCGATCGCCTGCTGAATGTTGGCGTTTACTCGACTCAACTTCTTCACCGGACCGTACATCATCAATAGAGCCCCAACAAAAGTTGTGAAATCACCAGCCGTCATATCGCCAGTGCCAATGCGACTCATGCCGTACCACAACACGGCAGCAACAGCAATTGCGCCCAACCACTCCATCAACGGTGGCAGTACAGACAAGGTACTTGTCACTTTCATCGTGATTCGATACAACCGGTCTGAAGCTCCAATAAACCGTTCATGTTCAAATCGTTCGGCAGAAAATGCTTTCACGATACGGTGCCCACTAAATGCTTCAACAGTAATATGAGACAAATGTTCCATTTCTTCTTGACTCCGTCGAGTCGTGCGCCGAACTCGTCGACCAAGTCGAATCAATGGATAAACGACTAACGGAGCACAGATAATGGACACTAATGCGAGGCGTGGGTCGATAAAGACCAGTAATCCAGCAAGGACAACTACGGTGATTGTCTCCCTCAGAAAATCTCCTAATGTCTCTGAAACAACTTGTTGAATACGGGTGATGTCGTTCATCATTCTCGACATCAACCCCCCCGTCGTTTGCTGGGAGAAAAAACCGGCAGACTGACCCAAAATATGGCCGAATAACTCATTGCGAAGGTCACGAACGAGGCGCTGGCCAACATCGGTCATCAAATAGATCGAAAAATACGCCCCGATCCCCTTCGCAAGACTAAAACCAATGATTGCAGTAACGACGGCTACGAATCGAGACCGCTCAGGAATTACAGCCAGCAATAAATCGTCAAAAATAGGTTTGAACAGATAAACCAATCCGCCAGACGCGGCGGCATAGATCATCATTGCACCTATGGCAACACCGAATCGCCCCCGATGAGGCAGTGCATAACGGGAGAGGCGAAGCATGGGGTGCACCCCTTACCTCCCGATTGAGTAGTACGTAAATCCTTCGGACCTTATGTGCTCGACATCAAACACGTTTCGGCCATCGAAGATTACAGCGTGTCGCATTAACGAACGCATTCGTGCAAAATCAGGCTCGCGGAATTCATTCCACTCCGTTAACACTGCGAGGGCGTCAATTCCTTTCACCGCATCATAACTATGGGGGGCGTATTCAATTCTATCCCCAAAAATTCGACGGGCTGTTACCTCCGCTTCAGGATCATACGCCTGCACTCGTG
>CAZWKO010000037.1:586-12553 GCA_964634925.1 uncultured Vicinamibacteraceae bacterium | reverse complement strand
CTGTTAATCCAGCCAGGTACGATCCGTTTGCTGGTAACGATTCGATGGAAGAGGTGGCCTCGTTTTTTCAGCAAGATGAAATTATTAGTGATCTTCGAAGAGTGTTTCGGACAGCCACGCGTTTTAATACGTCGATTTACACCCTCGATCCGAGGGGATTAGCAGCTCAAGAGTTTGATGTGAGCGATCCAACGATCGCTTTTCAAACGAATGCGCGTCAATTGCGTCGAACGCAGGACACTTTGAGGATTTTGTCGGAAGAGACAGACGGGCGGGCCATCATTAATCAGAATGATTTTGCTCCCGGACTTCAGCAAATGCTCAATGACTCCAACGCCTATTACTTGCTCGGTTACAACTCTACATTGCGAGCGACTGACGGTGAATTTCACGAGATTGAAGTTCGTGTGGGTAGACCGCAGGTCAATTTACGGGCGCGGAAAGGGTACTGGGCGATTACGGAGCTTGATGTTCAACGGTCGTTGAGAGCTGCTAGTGATGAACCCCCGCGGGCAGTTGACGTTGCATTGGGTGCGTTGTCAGAACAGCGGCGAGGAGAGCTTGTCAGAACGTGGTTTGGAAGCTCACGGGCTGATAACGGAAAGACTCGCATAACGTTTGTGTGGGAACCGGTGTTAGAGAGAGGACGACGAGGTGTCCAGGCATCCAGAATTCTGGTTACCGCGATGGGAGACAACGGTAGTGCGTATTTTCGTGGGCGTGTTCCTGAGTCGGCAGGACCAGGACGGGGTACCACGAGAGACAGGAATACAGCTAGTGTTTCTTCTGAAGGTGCATCTATAGAGTTTGAGGTCGACCCAGGTGTGATGCAGATCAGTCTTGCGATCGAAGGGGGTGCTGGAGAGGTGCTCGACCGGGACCGTAATGAGATTTCTGTTCCTGATTTTACGACACCTGAGATTGTGTTTAGCACGCCGTCCTTCATACGTGCCCGTAATGCACTGGAATATCGAGAAATGTCAGAAAATTGGACAATTTCACCGACTGCATCGAGAAGTTTCCGTCGAACGGACTATCTACTCGTTCGATTTAATGCCTATGCGCCAGGTGATGTAGTCCCAGAAGATTACGCCCGATTATTAAATCGGCGTGGTGATGAGATGTTTCCGTTGACACTCAGGTCAGCAGCCGATGGTCAGCCGTACCAGGTTGAGTTTCTGCCTTCATTTCTTGCTCCTGGCGAATATCTCATCGAATTGACGGCAGAGACCCCAGAGAGCGAAGCATCAGAGCTTCTAGCGTTTCGCTTGGGTGCTTAAATTACGTGCATGGCATTTTCAAAGAACAATAAAAGTGCGATTGGACTCGGTGGAGACGCGTCCGAAGATGCTGAGCCTAAGTATCTGTACGATGCGAATGATCTGTCTGATATCACATACGCCGAAGATCTAGGCGAACCTGGTGCATTTCCTTTTACTCGCGGTGTTCACGCCACTGGTTATGGTGAAAAGCTTTGGACGATGCGCCAGTTTTCTGGTTTTGGAACGCCAGGGGAAACTAATCGGCGCTATCACGAATTATTAAAAGCAGGTGGGACGGGTTTGAGTGTGGCATTCGATTTACCTACTCTAATGGGTCGCGATCCTGATCATGTGCTTTCGATTGGTGAAGTTGGGCGATGCGGCGTTAGCGTGTCAAATGTTGCCGACATGCGGCGATTATTTAACGATATTTCGCTTGAACAGATAACGACCTCAATGACCATTAACTCGCCGGCCGCGATGCTGATGGCGATGTATCTTGTCGTTGCAGAAGAACAAGGAGCTGATTGGACGAAACTGTCTGGCACTATTCAAAATGACATTCTTAAGGAATATATTGCGCAGAAGGAATACATTTTCCCGCCTTTTCCTTCTATGCGTCTAGTGACAGATGTTGTTGCGTTCTGCTCGGCCCATGTGCCTCGTTGGAATACGATTTCTGTTAGTGGATATCACATTAGAGAGGCTGGGGCGACAGCCGCTCAAGAGCTAGCGTTTACTTTGAGTGATGGAATGGAGTACGTTCAACACGCAGTCGACTCAGGACTTAACGTCGACGACGTCGCACCACGCATTTCTTTTTTCTTTAACGCTCATAATAATTTTTTTGAGGAGATTGCGAAGTTTAGGGTGGCCCGAAAATTATGGGCGACTACTATGAGCGATAGGTTTGGTGCGAGAGATGATCGGTCGAAAAAAATGCGTTTTCATGCGCAGACGTCAGGTGTGACTCTCACAGCGCAGCAGCCGTACAACAATGTTGTCCGAACATCGTTGCAGGCATTGGCAGCGGTGTTAGGTGGAGCGAATTCATTACATGTCAATGCGCTTGATGAGGCCCTGGCGCTTCCGACTCGTGAAGCAGCATTGTTGGCACTGCGTACGCAGCAAATCATTGCTCATGAAACTGGCACACCATCTGTTATTGATCCATTCGGGGGATCGTACTACCTAGAAACCTTAACGAGTGCGTTAGAAGCCAGCGCTAGCGAATACTTTGAGGAGATTGATCGCCGGGGCGGTATGGTGGCGTCGATTGAAGCAGGTTATCCGCAACGAGAGGTCGCGAACAGTGCTTATCAAGAGCAGCAGGCGTTCGATCGCGGCGATTCCCCATTAGTGGGTGTTAATGAGTATATTGACGGCGCCCCGTTAGCAGTGCCGACGCTGCTAATCGACGAGCAGGTGGCGACTCAACAATTGGAACAGATTGAAAGTGTCCGAAGGTCACGAAACGAAACAAATGTTTGTCATGCGCTTGACGCTTTAGGTGTGGCAGCGAAAGGCACGGAGAATCTAATGCCATTGATTATTGAGGCTGTGCGTACGGAGGCAACACTCGGGGAGATGTGTGACGCGCTTCGAAGTGTATGGGGAGAATATGAAGAGTCTCCGGTACTGTAGTTGTTTGGTCCCTGTTTTGAATCGAAACTCGGCTTTTAAGGAGGCTCCGTGCGACGAATAAGGGTCATCATCGCAAAGCCAGGGCTTGATGGTCATGATCGTGGTGCGAAGGTTATTGCTCGGTCTTTGCGAGATGCAGGCATGGAGGTTATTTATACGGGACTCCGTCAGACACCTGAGCAAATTGTTGAAGCAGCGCTGCAAGAAGATGCAGATGTGATCGGCGTATCGATTTTATCAGGTGCTCACAACCATATTTGCCCTCGACTCATGGCCTTACTAGGAGAAAAAGAATTAAAAGACATCCTCGTTGTCGTTGGAGGCATTATTCCAGATGCTGACTTGCCTGGGCTTCGAGAGATTGGGATTGAAGGCGTATTTCAGCCTGGCACACCAATGCAGGCAATTGTTGATTTTATCCATGCGAATGTTAGACAGGAACCGCACGATTCGTGATGGCTTGACTGTCAACTAGTGGACAAGTAGCCTCCGAACACATGCCTCATAAGCTGTTACTTATAGACGATAGCGTTGCGATTCAGCGGGTCGTTCAGCTTACGTTTGTTGATGAAGATATCGAGGTCGTGACTGTTGGCGATGGCTCGCAGGTTGTTGATGTTATTCAGGAAGAAAGTCCAGATATTATTTTGGTCGACGTGAATATGCCTTACAAGAACGGATACGAAGTGGCCGCTTTTGTTAAGTCAAACGCCACGTATGATGTTCCTGTCATATTGCTTGCCGGTGCGTTTGAGCCTGTGAACGAAGTTCATGCCAATGAAGCTGGATGTGATGGTGTACTCATTAAACCTTTCGAAGCGAGGCAAGTAATTGAAAAAGTTAGAGAACTATTAGCCAACAGGCATGCGGTCGATTCTTCCCAATTAATAGATGCAGGGATCGTAGCTTCTAAGGAGAGCGCCGGTCCTTCCTTAGATAGTTTGGCCAACACACATGAGGCTAATTCTGTTCTTGCAAGGGCGTTTAGGAATTATTTAGAAGAAGAACATCAAAACGTTGAGTCGGTAGATACGCCAAGCAGTGTGCCAGATCAGCCGGCAACTTTGGTTGCCGACGATATGTTGGAGACCCTTTGCGACCAAGTTGTATCTAAAATGACAGACTCTATCGTTCGAGAGATAACGGTGGATGTTGTTTCAGAGGTTGCAGAACGCCTTGTTCGTACTGAAATCGCTCGCATGAAACTCAAAAAAGATTAGCAACGGCGGTGGATTACGGTTGGGTTGTCGCCGTGTCTACAGTGAATTTGTTTTCCCGCTCATCCTGATACGATCCCACACTATGCGTGAGTTACCAAAAGTATTTGAACATTCTACGGTTGATCCTAAATGGTATGCCTATTGGGAGAAACTTGGCGCTTTTCAAGCGGATCCCGAATCCGCCCGCCCGCCATTTAGCATGGTGTTGCCGCCGCCGAATGTAACGGGATGGCTTCACATTGGACATGCGCTTAATCAAACGATTCCTGATGTGTTGGCGCGTTGGAAGCGGATGTGTGGGTTTGATGTGCTGTGGCTGCCCGGTACGGATCATGCGGGAATCGCAACACAAAATGTGGTGGAAAAGCAGCTTGCGAAAGAGGGTAAATCACGTCATGACCTCGGCCGAGAAGCCTTTGAAAAGCGAGTGTGGGATTGGGTTGAAATAAGTCACAGCACGATTACTAGTCAGATGCGAAAGCTTGGCTCGTCCGTTGACTGGTCTCGTGAACGATTCACACTGGACGAGGATTTATCGCGTGCTGTTCGACGTGTTTTCGTGTCTTTGTACAAAGAAGGTCGTATCTATCGTGGCACCTATCTTGTAAGTTGGTGCCCTCGATGCCGAACCGCATTGTCTGACCTCGAAGTTGTTCACAAGTCGAAGAACGGATCGCTGTATTACCTTCGCTATCCACAGTCTGAGGGAGACGGTTACGTTCTTGTTGCGACTACTCGGCCTGAAACGATGTTAGGCGACACGGCTGTGGCTGTGCATCCAGACGATGAGCGTTACAGTGGTCTTGTTGGAAAAACATTGCGGTTGCCTCTCGTTGGGCGTGACATTCCTGTGATTGCAGATAGTTGTGTAGATCGGGAATTCGGAACGGGAGCAGTAAAGGTAACTCCAGCTCATGATCCAAATGATTTCGAGATAGGGAATCGGCATAACCTAGCCCAATTGTCCGTTATTGATGAGGATGGACGGATGTCGAAGGATGCTCTGTCATATGCGGGGCAAGATCGATTCGCTGCACGAAAGACGATTATTGCTACCCTTGAGACTGACGGATTTCTCGATCGTGTTCAAGACCACGAACATGCCGTTGGACATTGCGAGCGGTGTGGGACTGTCGTAGAACCGCTGCTTTCAAAACAGTGGTTCGTTAAAATCGAATCGCTTGCCGATCGGGCAGTCGAGGCTGTCTCGGAAGGCCAGACGCAGTTTCTACCGGATAACTGGACCAAGACTTATAACGAATGGATGACCAATATTCATGACTGGTGCATTTCACGGCAGTTATGGTGGGGACATCGAATTCCCGCTTGGTACTGTGATACGTGCGAAGAGGTCATCGTTGCTGAATCGGAACCGGCGAGGTGTTCGTGTGGTGGGTTACTTCGGCAAGAAACAGATGTTCTTGATACATGGTTTAGTTCTGGTTTGTGGCCATTTAGTACCCTTGGTTGGCCGGACGACACCGCAGACTTACGTCGTTATTATCCAACGACTGTACTTATTACGGCGCACGACATCATTTTCTTTTGGGTTGCTCGCATGATGATGCTCGGTTTGTGGTTTAAGCAGGAGGTTCCATTTCGGTCGATTTACATTACATCCTTAGTCAGGGATGAACACGGTCAGAAAATGAGCAAGTCGAAGGGGAATGTAATCGACCCACTGGAATTGATGGACGATATCGGGGCTGACGCATTTCGTTTTACGCTTGCCGCGTTGGCGACTCCTGGCATGGATATTTCGTTGTCTGAGGGACGCCTTCGTGGCTACAGACAGTTCATAAACAAGCTTTGGAATGTCTCTCGCTTTGTGCTGATGAATATTCCTGATTCAATGATCGAACGACCGAAAGTATCAGATCCCGCAAGCCTTGATGTGATCCATAGATGGATTTTGCATCGTAGCAGTCAGCTTGCCGAAGAACTTAACGATGCTCTTACTAATTTTAGATTCGATGTCGGTGCAGATCGTCTCTATCATTTTGTTTGGCACGAATATGCGGATTGGTACATTGAGCTTATTAAACCTGAACTTCAAGACAAAATAGGTTCGCACCATCTGGTCGTTCTTTTGGAGGTTCATGATCGGGTGCTACGGATGTTGCATCCGTTTATCCCATTCGTGACCGAAGAGATTTGGCAGGCTCTTCCTCGGCAGTCAGAAACAGGTGATCTGCCTAATAGTCCAGAGCAGACGATCACTCTTTCTGAATTTCCGACGTTGGTAGAAGAGTGGAATGATGTGTCTGCCGTTGCCACCATGCAGCTTATTCAAGAGGTTGTTACTTCGATTCGAACCGTTCGTTCTGAGTGGGGCGTTGCACCGTCCCGGCAGATTACAGCGGTTGTACAGGGTGCCACTGTAGAAGTTGCCACTACGCTCAAGAGTAACCTAGGGCACGTGATGCGACTGGCTGGTCTTGATTCGGTTGAGTTTGATCGAGACATTGCTCAGAGTCCGGATACCGTTCGGCGGGTTATTCGGAATTTTGAAATCCATATTCCGCTCGCGGGAGTTGTGGATCGAGAGAAGGAAAAAGAACGCGTTGTCCGCGAGTTAGAAAAGATTAGTCAACAGCGTCGCGGGTTCCAAAAAAGACTATCGAACGAAGCTTTTGTATCTCGTGCCGATCCCGAGGTCGTTCGTGAGACTCGTGAAAAAGAGATTGCGATAGCTCAGCGGCAGGAGAAGCTCGAATTAATACTTAAGGAACTGAGTTCGTTATGACTTCTTCTCTTGGAGCGCTTGATGTCGAACTTTACAGCGATATTGTAAGGTCTGCGCTTTCCGAAGATCTTGGCCAAGGCGATAAGACGACAAAGGCGACGATCGAAACTGGCCAGCGGGGATGTGGAGAACTTCGTACAAAAGAGTGGTGCGTGCTGGCGGGAGTAGATATTGCGGTCGAAGTATTTCGTCAGATTGATCGGACAGTGCTTGTCACTAACAAAAAGCCAGATGGTCACGAATGCAGCTCTGGCGACCTGATAGTTGCTCTGGAGGGGCGGGCCGATGCTCTGCTAACGGCCGAGCGAACCGCGCTTAATTTTCTTCAGCGATTGGCAGGCATTGCAACTGCGGCTCGACGCTGCGTTAAAGCAGCTGCTGGTCGGGCAGTTATTCTTGATACTAGGAAGACGACCCCAATGTTTCGGGCGCTCGAGAAGTATGCGGTGCGAGCTGGCGGTGCTGCTAATCACCGTTTTTCACTTGACGATGGGCTGTTAATTAAAGACAACCATGTTCGATTGGCTGGTTCCATTTCAACAGCAGTTAGCCGTGTTAGAGCGGGGCGTGTGAATATGGCTATTGAAGTTGAAGCTCAGAACTTGACAGAAGTTGACGAGGCATTGGAATCAGGTGTGGATATTATTCTGCTCGATAACATGGCACTCGATGAATTGCGCGAAGCAATTACACGTTGTCGAGGGCGGGTCATGACTGAGGTGTCAGGCGGAGTCACCCTTGAGCGAATTGATGAATTAGCTGCGCTTCGACCGACTTATATTTCCGTTGGTTCACTCACTCACTCAGCCGCAGCGATTGACATGAGTCTAGATATAAGGTCGGTGCCGTGACTGGCTCATTGCCTGATGACTTAGCGGTTGCATGCTCAGCGCGTACGGAGCTTAATAAGTGTGTATTTGAATATCTAAATGTTGCTACCTCTACGAATGACCACGCTACCTTGCTAGCTAAATCTGGTGCTCTGGATGGAACTACGGTTTTCGCCGGCAGACAGACCTCAGGACGTGGTCGTCGGGGACATACCTGGCATTCTCCATCAGATGTTGGTTTATACATGTCGGTCATTCTTAAGGGGAAGTTGTCTCCAATCATTACGTTGTTTGCAGGTGTCGCAGTTGCTGATTCCATTAAACGACAATTGGACATGTCTGTTGCGCTCAAATGGCCGAATGATGTTTTGGTCGCCAGTCCGGATAGTTATTCCAGCCGCAGATTTTTAAAGGTGGCAGGCATTTTAGCTGAGGTTTTACCTGCTGAAGCTGGAGAGGGCGTCGTCCTCGGACTTGGTGTCAACATTGGAGAGCACAGTTTTCCGCCCGAGCTGGCGGATGTAGCAATATCTTTGGAGGCAGTGGCCGGACAGTCGATCGATCGCGGGAATCTATGTGCGGAAATTCTTGTCCAGCTATTCAACTGGCGGGCATCTGTTGAGATGTATGGTTCTGAACGCGCACTTAGCAGGTGGCGAGATCTATCACCATCAAGCTGTGGATCTAAGGTGTCGTGGAAAATGCAAGGAGTTCGATGCTGTGGGGTTACGGCCGGTATTGATCATTCGGGTGCGTTGCTGGTGAATTGTGAAGGTGGGCTCGAGCGGATTGTTGGCGGTGAACTTACGTGGGAACTTTAAGAGCCTTATGAGTTTATTAGCTATCGACGTGGGAAATACCAATATTGTATTTGGCATCTTTAGCGGCGATGTACTTCGAGTTAGTTGGCGGTTGGCAACCCTGCCAAATCGGACCGGCGATGAATTATGGGTATTGGTAAGTCGACTTATGTCGGAGAGAGATGTTTTACTTGACGACATTGACGGCGTTGTGTTGTCTTCGGTGGTGCCAGCATTGACGACAACTGTTTCAGAAATGGTCAAAGTCGGTTTGGATAAAACGGTTCTCGTAGTTGACGCCGGCAATGCCGGGCTTCCAGTTCGTTATGAAAACCCTCTCGAAGTTGGTGCCGATCGTTTAGTAAATAGTGTTGCTGCGCTGAAACTGTTTGGCCAACCAGCAAGACCAATTGTAGTGGTAGATTTTGGCACTGCGACAACTTTTGACGTGATTTCTAGTAGTGGAGAATATTGCGGTGGCGTGATTTGTCCCGGCGTCGACATTTCCGCTGAAGCACTATTTAATCGTGCTGCACGTTTACCTATGGTGTCGGTTGGAAAGCCTGAGATGCTGATTGGTCGTACCACGGTATCTTCTATGCAGTCTGGTTTGTTTTATGGCTACGTAGCAATGGTTGAAGGCATTTTGGAGCGGTTGAGAATAGAGCTTCAGACCGATCAAAAGCTATGGAGTGTTGCGACAGGTGGGCTGGCAAGTGCGGTGGCCTCCGAGACCACTCGAATTGACAAAGTCTGCGACGAACTTACGCTTATCGGTCTTCGATGTGTGTGGGAATATAACCATTGACTACAGGCGAGTACTGTCGGGCGGTAGAGTCATTTCTTTGTCGCAAAAATGACGGGCACCTCATTCGTGTGGTTGGTCCAGCGTTTGAAATAGTTTGTGGCTGGGAGAAGACTGGTATTCCACTGGGCATTGTTGAACGGGCAATAGAAAAAAGACATAGTCGCTATAGTGCGGATGGTTCAAGGCGACGGCCTCTACGCATCGAATTTTGTGAAGGCGATGTCCTTGAATTGTTTGACGAATGGCGTCGTGCGGTTGGTATTGCTCAGCCGATGGAGGAGCGTTCTTTCGGAATGTCGGTCGCGACTGAGTCGAAAGATGACAAGAGTAGCGCACGAACGACATTGATGGTGCATCTTGATAATGTCATTGAACGGTTAGAGTTCTGGTCCGAAACGACCGGTTTTGCTGGTGACACTGAACTATCTCAGCGAGTATCTAAGGCTGTGGAGTTTATGAGCGTGTGTCGGCAATCTAGTAAAGTCTTGAGGGGAAATGCTCGGGAACAAGTGATTCAAAAGCTGAAAGCATATGACGAAGAATTGTTAGCAATTATTCGTTCGGCTGCAGACACCATGCTGACTCAAAGACTGGAAGCGGAGGCTAGAACTTCTCTTGAGCCTTTTCGTTCTCGAATGGCCCCCGAGGCATTTCAGAGTGCTGTTGCCATTGCAGCCGATAGACTGCTAGTTAATCATTTTAGGCTTCCATCTTTGTCTTTCGACTAAGGTTTACGAGTGTGAGCACTATTGTTCGTCGGACGTCTGTTTTACATACGACTCGGTGTTTCGCAACCCATCAAATTAAGTGCCTGCCTGAGCTGCCGTTGGCAATAAATTACGGCGATGGCTCGCCATAATCTGACGTCTGGGTTGGTTTCCGCAATAACAGGACACCGGTGATAAAAAGCATTGAATGATTGAGCGAGTGAAAAAGTGTACTTAGCGAGAACGGATAATTCGAGACTTCGGGCTGCTTGGACAGCGATATCATCCAGTCGTGATGCCTCGAAGAGAAGTTCCCAGATCTCCGAAGAGGGTTGAGTGAGAGCACTACTCTCAAGTGCGTGCATATCATCGAGAATAGTTGCTTCTGTGCAATTCTGCTGAGCTTCAAGTTTTCGCAGGATATTTGTGGCTCGCACGATTGCGTACTGCACGTACGGGCCACTCTCGCCTTCAAAGCTCATTGCTTCATCAATATCAAAAGCGATGAGTTTTCCTCTTGAATACTTGATCATAAAGTAACGTACAGCGGCGACAGCTATAGCGGTCGCAATTCGCTTGGCCTCTGGGGATTCCTGCGTGAGGTCACTATGTCTTGCCACTACCTCTTTTTGCGCCGCCTCGATGAGTAAGTCCAGTAGGTCATCGGCTTTGACGCCCAAGCCTTTACGACCTGAAACCTCCACGAATGGACGTGAATCTTCTGCATTACCAGGATGTCCGAGCGTTTGTGCCGTGGCATGAGAAAGCGCGACCATTTCGTATGACAGGTGGATCGAACGGTCTGCCTCATCGGCGTGCTTGATGGCTGCCAGGGCTTTTTTAAGAAGTTGTTGTAGATACGATTGCCGTGTGTCGATTACGTTGTATACGGAGTACGCGTGGCCGAAGGCGATCGTGCTATTTAGTGAATTTGTGTCATGGTTGGGTATTGACGTCGTTGACCAGCAATCACGTCCTGACGATTGCGTGGCATGTTTCTTATAGTAGAAGTCTTCATCAAGTATTCCGAATTTCCAGAACTGATAAGCGACGTCTTTTCCCACATAAGTGACAGTCCCATTTGATCGTACGATCACTTTAGTACTTGATTTCGGCCCGGCGTTGTCGTCTTCGGTCGCACTGTCGTCAGAGCCAGTCTCTGTAATCGGCATTACCCAGCATCCCGCTTGTGGGCCAGCTGTTTCCAGATACACAGCGCCAGCGGCTTTTAATATTTCAAAAGCTCGAGACCAGAAATGCAAGCGAAGGATGTCGCTTTCCCAACTGAGTAAATCGTAGTCGACGTTCAACCTGGCCATCGTAGCGAGATGGCAGTCCACGATACTCTGTGCAATGAGCTCTCCTAGTTCAGCGGTTTCATTCGATCCTGATTCAAGCGCATGCAGTGTTGTTGTGCGATATTGGAGTCTTGACTCATCCTTGTCATACCAGTCGGTCACGCGGGCGTAGAGGTCCCAGCAGTAATAGTCGAAGCGAGATTGTTTACTTAGCTCTTTGACTTGTGAGTTCTTAGCTTTATCGAGCTGTTGAAATCCGACGATTACGTCGGCAACTTGAACGCCAGTATCGTCAATGTAGTTTTGCACCTCAACAGGATTGCCAAGGAACCGCAAAACGCGAGCAAGCGTGTCTCCTAATGCTGCATTTCTCAAGTGCCCGATGTGGGCGGCTTTGTTGGGGTTTATGGCAGTGTGTTCAACAATTGCTTTGGAAGTGTGGTGAGGGTCTGTTCTTGCTTCAGCGAATAGAACTTGCTGTGTGAAAACAATCCGGTCAAGAAAAACGTTTACGTAGCCGTTTGAAGTGGCTTCCGCGTGGCTGATTCCTTGAATTGGACCGATCGATTCAACGATTTCGCTTGCGATAGCCCGTGGTGCCCTACGGAGTGTCCGGGCGAGTTCAAACGCAACAGTTATACCTAAGTCTCCC
>CAZWKO010000037.1:0-576 GCA_964634925.1 uncultured Vicinamibacteraceae bacterium | reverse complement strand
GAATATTAATGACAGGAATATCTGCCGGTTTAAGCTCGTAAAGTTTAGCCAGGACTTCTTGGATGCGAGTTCGCAGTGTGTTTTGGATAGGCAGAATCATAAGGCGTGATAAGCAGCTAGTGAGAGTGCTCTAGCGTAATCTGCTGGGGTATTGATGTTGAAAAACATGATGCGATTTCTATCGAACTGAATCATTTTATCTTCGCTGACTTCGTAATGCGGTATATCAGACAATAAGTTGGTGATTTTGAGGGAGCGCTTTTGAATATGTGTAGCGATGACCTCGGCACAAGTGTGATGATAAGAGGCACAGAGGGGCTGATAGCCATCGGCTGTCCGAGGCATCGCGATATTAGCGACCTGCCCTTGTTTGAGGAGATATCGAAGAAACTTACCACTGAGAAACGGCATGTCGCCAGCGACTATAAGTAATTGGTCAGATTCGCAATGCGAAAGCGCGGTGTGCACGCCTCCAATCGGACCCAAGCCTGCATTGATGTCGCGAATGACGGGAACATTGCAAGTTTCGTACTGTTTTTGATCGTTGGCGACTACGAAAACCTTATCCACAACCGT
>CAZWKO010000036.1:0-12727 GCA_964634925.1 uncultured Vicinamibacteraceae bacterium | reverse complement strand
ACGTGTAGAGCCTTCCAAAGCCCGGCGTTCCCGCACTCGCGAACTGCGGGTGAAACGCAAAACTTTGAAATCCTCTCTCTCCGCGAGAGGCTTCGACCTGAATGTTCCACTGCGATGACCGTAGATCAAGATATGGCGTGACCTCAGTGCCGTCATAACTAACGCTATACAACACCCCATGCATGTCATTGACGAACAGTCGACCTGAGCCAGGTTCGTCAACCAGTAACATCATTCTCGGCGCAACACCGTCGACACCCGGAAGTCTCGCGAACTCTTCGGCGCCAACCGTAATCGCATCAGCACGTGCCGGAATCGGCTCGGCAAACGGATCATTACTGGTCTGCGCCAGGCACGGTGCACCCCAAAGACACACAACGGCAAATACTGCTTGAGTAAACCTATACATCGAAATCGTCAGACATTAATCGAAATGAACTTCGGCGATCGCAATCCCTGCTTCACCGCCAACCGCATAAAAGAGATACGTCCGGCCTGATGCAACGTCCTCATAGAGCGCCGGGTCCCGCAACTGATTCACCACGCCATACGCCGTGCTACGCACCGACGGTTCCAGTGGAGCACTGCTCCCCTCCCACGGATACTCTGGTCGCAAGACTTCTATCCCAGCCGTGTTTTGCCACGAATTCCAATCGCCAGCGATATCAACCGTGCTCAACATAATGTGTTCGGGGACATCACCTACCTGTGTCCAAAATACAAACAAGGTGTTCTCCCGAACCAGCAGCGCCGAATGACGCATATTCGCATTGAACAGCCGCGGGCCTTCTTCAAAAGTTCCGAGTGGATCGCGTGACCGATAAAACTGTCCAGGCATCGCCATTGAGTACGTATACCCATCATGATGAAAAATACGCATGTAGCTTCGCCCCAGTCGCTCTGGCCGCGCATCAAAGTGAATCCCATCGCTCGACGTCGCCACCCGAGACAGCTGAGTGCTCACATCATCAAGACCATGAAAATACATAATGATTCGTTGGTTCTGATGGTCAACTTGAACGTCCGGCGAAGCAATATGCGGTGTTGTCGCCTCAAACAACCCATCGTGCGACATCGGCACACCACGCCGCTCTTGCGACGCCCGTAATCGCTCCGCGACATCGGGAGACACGGTGGGTGGCTCCGCCAAAAAATAGGACTCCTGAATTTGCAAACTGCCCGGCGGATGAATCTTCCATGGACCCAACAGATCGTCCGCATACGCCAGTCGAATATAGAGCCCTTTGTGATCCGCAAAATACAGGTAGTAATCCCCAAGCGGATCATTAACCCACTCTGGTACTTTTATAACGGATGGCCCTTGGATATTTTCGCCGACACTCGGATGAATCCCTGGTGCGATAATCGGTGCGTCGAGTAATCGTTCAACCCTGACATTACTGGAGGCCTGAGCGCCCAGTTCAACCGAGAAAGCCGTCACCACGAGCGCGACCAGAATTGCAATTATTTGCTGCACTATCATCATTCCTGTCTGACTCTACTCGCCGTCGTTAATCAGGAATTAACCTTGGAATGAATTTTGTCAGCCCCTGAATAGGACCAACTTCACGCGCGTATACATTCCCCTCCGCGTCAGCTGTCACACCTTCCCCCATCGAACCAACACCGCCCATACCAGACGCTCGCTCAGAGACATGTTCGCGGACAAAGTACCAGACCTCGCCCGTCCGTGCACTCCCGACCCGCAGCCCTTTGCGCCAGCCCCCGGGATTGTAATTTTCATCCGATTCAGAATCGATGGCGTACAACACATCGTTGTCATCGATGAACAAACCGCTAATACGACTGAACTGGTACCACGTATCAAGATGGTTGCCATCCTGGTCAAATATTTGAATACGGTTATTTCCCCGATCGGCTACAAAGAGTCGCCCTTGCGAATCAAACGATAGCGAGTGGGGAGCGCGAAACTCGCCATCCCGAAAACCCCACTGTCCCCAGCTCTTAATAAACGTCCCATCTGACGCAAACTTCGAAATTCGACCGATGGCATTAGGACCAGGCTCATCAAGAAATTGACCGTTATGCGTCTCACCGACATAGATACTGCCGTCTGGTCTGATCGCAACGTCATTTGGCTCCGTCAAATGTGTCGGCGGGTCACCGCGTTCACCTGGAGACCCGAGTACGAGTAAGACATCACCATCGGGGCTGAACTTAATAACCTGATGACCTTTCATTGGCGCGTTGGGCGTCCGCTCAAGCTCGGTTTGGCTTGGTGAACGAGCATCAACAACCCAGACGTTCCCTTCGCTATCCACATCCATCCCGTGAGGCCAGGTAATCAATCCCGCGCCAAAACTTTTGACCACATTTCCTTCAGGATCCATTTTGACGATTGGATCGACGTTTGATTCTGCGCACGAATTAGATCCACACCGATCCGCAACCCAAATATGCACGCCATCTATGTCGACATTCAGAGCGCTCACGGAACCCCATGTACGCCCGTCCGGTAAAGTTCCAAAATTTCGAACGGTTTCGTAGGGATTTGGCAAATGATTAATCGGTTCCTGGCTTGCATGTTCCGGCGGAACCTTGGCGCCGCGCTGTGCGTGCACATTTCCCACACCGAACAACACGAAAAACATAACGCCTACCAGAAAACATCGCCATACTGGAGTCACTCGCATCCCACCACCTCAGTCATTCAAAATAATTTTCCGTATATGTTCTTGTTATCGAGCGAGCGGGTTTGGGCGCACTTGAAAATGCACCATCTTACTCTTGGTACCCTTCCCACCCTCGGTATGCCAAATGTAATTTGACCCGTAGTTCGCCCAAGCACCACGACCCTTCCACCCCGCGTTTGGATCATCAATCCGACCATCGAGACCGCGTGAATAAAACGCCATAGGATATGGCACTCGCAACACCACCCACTCTTTGGTCTCAGGCAATAAGGCAAGTAAAGCATCTGACGTGGACCCATTGGCGATCGGGACATTGTCACCAAGGCCAAGGGTGTTGTACTGGTCAACCCAGTTGTAATAATGAAAATCAGCACTTCCTGGATCACTAACGCCTTTCATCTGAGGTCCTGGCGTTGGGTACAGTGTCCAACCCTCCGGGCAGTGCTGACCGGTCGCGTCAGGACCGTTCAACGCGCCTGTACACTTGGCTCGGTCGAAACTCGCCATGTGACCACTACCCGAAAGCGCTGTCCAAATGACACCATTTCGATCGACGTCGATACCTCGCGGCGCGTGTCCAGTCTTCGACGGGTCTATATCAGGATTCTCAATAGACGGCGGTTCGTACACTTCAGCCATGCAGGTCTCAGGCGGATTGTCACCAAAATCGAGCCTGACGATCCGACCGGGAAACGGCCCCGTCTGACTTGCCCACAGTGTTCCATCGCGGGGGTTATAAATCACACCATAACCACCTGCCCGAACTAATGTGTCACGCGTCGGGTCGACCTCGTCGCCGATACCATTCCACGGTTTTGTCGGTTTCCCATCACCATTCGTATCTAGCACACCGGGGCACCAGCCTTGCGAAAATCGCTCATCACCCGTTTCGTCATAAAGGCGCGTATTAATCCAACCAACGACACTCCCCCCACCACTGAAATAGAGGGTGTCGTCTTCATCTTCCCCAAACTGCAAGTGATGCGTGCCAAAGCACGTATCGATCAATACAAACCTTTCGGTTTCTGGATCGTAGTACGACGCCTGCCGACCAGTTTGGCTCAATGGAAAGTGTTTTGCTGACGGATGGTCCGACCCTTTTTTGCACCAGTCCGGGTTTGGCCGTGCCCGTATGGTCGACGTCATCCAAACACGGCCCTCCCCATCCAACATCGGATTGTGCGGGTCAGCTCGCTGGTTCGTTTCAACGCCCCATGGCAACTCGTCACCCCAGTAGTACGACGGTTCAAGTTGTGACTGAGGAAAACGCGTTGGCACACTGCCGGGGTCTGCCGGACGCACCGGGATCTCCAACTCAACAGCAGAATTCGAACCTGGGTCCACCGCGACCAGTGTCCCATGTCCTGCGGAGACCCCATAGACTGGACCATACCCGTTAACCGTCGGATTCCGTTTATCGGTCGTCGCTTCATCGTGAATAAACGAACTATCCAGCCCCCAATCCCACTGTGTAATCACGACATTACGCTCAACTCCAGATGGGCGCGGCGGTCGCTGCGGCGTCTCTCCCGCAGCAATTCGGTCTGACCAGTCGGCAAACATCTCCAGTGCACGTTCACGACCGAACCGGGTCATATTTGCACTCATTGAATTGCCACGCTGACCTGTTTTTACACGATGGTCCCAGGCGGCGACGGTCGAATCAAAGTCATCAAGCTGCTGAACAGTGCGAGTATGGGTATTGCCCATCTGATGGCACAACTGGCAACCTTGTTTCATTCGGTCGACCCAGGCGGCCTGACTGGTCATCGCTTCCGAAATTCCGTTCCCATCGTCTCCGGTTCCAGGAAATTCACTTTTCGCAGGCGGTTCAATGAGCGAGTACCAATAGTTCCCAGGGTAATACTGTGCAGCAGCACGTTCATTCGGTGCGACAACCGCATCTAATTGAATATCTTCCTGCCCGGCTGTCAGTCTGACCTTCTCAGAATCCACTAGGCCATACCCTCTGACCCATACGTCATAGGTCGCCTCAGGAAGTTCTGGGAGCAAAAACCGTCCGTCATCATCAGTCACAACGATTTTCACAAACTTCGTTTCGAGTTCGAGCGTTTCTGCAATCACCCAAACCCCAGCTTCTGGACCTGCACTACTCTCAACCGTCCCTGCGATCACCCCTTCCGGTTGGGCTTGAATCGCGACAACATCCGAGCTTGCCCAACCAGCCCATCCCAGCAGGAGGGCTACAAGAAATGCCATTCCGCCAAAACCAATCCGCACCCGGACGTTACTATTCATCGCAGCCTCCTCGGTTGTTCCATCAAGACCGTTAAACGACAGAATCGCTCAGGCAGTCTAACACCGCGCTAGGGCAAGCCGACGTTTATTCTCTGAGCGCGAAGACCCAGATTACCCCACCCTGCGGTACGATATCTTCCCTTTCAAAATGGGCATTGACCGCACGCTGCATCCCTTGAGCATCCACACCCCAACCCGACTGAACGGCAATGTACTGCACACCATCAATCGAGTAGGACGAGGGCACACCAGTCACACCTGAATTTGTGCGCTGCTCCCACAACACGTCGCCAGTTTCTGCATTAAAGGCGCGAAAATATCGGTCGTTGGTACCCCCAGCGAAGACAAGTCCTCCGGCAGTCGTTAAAATCGGGCCCCAGTTCTGAGACTCTGTAAATTCATGAGTCCAGACTTGCTCGCCGGTCGCCATATCCCAGGCCTGAATCTCTCCGAGATGATCGGCATTATCGACAACAAACACCTGAGAAGACGCTCCCGTAAAACCGCGCCCGGGGACATACTCGACTTCCGTACCCACAATCGTTGAACAAAGATTCTCATTCGCTGGAATGTACAGATACCCGGTCTGAGGGCTATATGCCGCCGGCGGCCAATCCTTACCGCCCCAGAGCGATGGACAGAAGGTTGCCGGTTTATTCGTTCCTGGTTTACGTTCCTGGTCATATTCCGGACGGCCTGTCAACGGATCAATTGAGGTAAAGACATTCTGGTCGACATACGGCTGAGCCTCGACAAAATTAATTGCATTTGCCGTGCGCTCAAGCGTCCAGAGATAGCCATTCCTCGCCGGATGCACCAGACTCTTAATGGTTCGACCGTTCCGCGGTACATCAATCAAAATCGGTGCAGACACCTCGTCCCAGTCCCACGACCCGTTGTGATGGTATTGGTGATATCCCTTGAGTTCACCCGTATCTGCGTCAAACGCCACCACCGAATTCGTATACAGGTTGTCGCCTGGTCGCTGGTCACCAATCCACGGGCCGGGGTTCCCCGTACCCCAGTACGTCAGATTCAATTCTGGGTCATACGATCCTGTAATCCAGATGGACGCACCACCTGTTTGCCACGTATCCCCTGGCCACGAGTCATTCCCTGGCTCACCGGGGCCAGGTACGGTGTGTGAACGCCACACCTCTTCCCCCGTGTCGGGATCATAAGCCGCAACAAATCCACGAATGCCTCGTTCACCACCAGAGGCACCAACCATCACCTTGCCACTTGCCACCAATGGCGCCATCGTCATGTAGTAACCGGCTTGATAATCAGCCACGGAAGTTTCCCACACTAACTCACCAGTCATTGCGTCGAGCGCCTGCACGACGGCATCGTGTGTCGTAAAAAACACCTTGTCGTCATACAGCCCAACGCCACGATTCGTACGATGTGATCGAACGACGCCCTCTGGCATCTGACGCTGATAGCGCCACATCTGATCGCCCGTACGCGCGTCTATCGCAATCACCTGCGCATCCGGTGTTGTAACAAACATAATGCCGTCATTAACAATTGGCGGCGCCTGATGTCCGGATGTCACGCCGGTAGACAGTGACCAGACTGGCACTAAATTCTGCACGTTTGCAGTCGTGATCTGATCCAGCCCGCTATAACCCCAACTATCGTAGGTCCCGCGGTACATCAACCAATCGTCAGCGTCCGGAGACCTCAAGCGCTCATCAGTCACTGGGGTATACGCCGGCTCTTGAGCACGCAGCGAAAATACCTCAGCGCCAATTACCAAAACTGCTCCAATGAACGCCAACAGGCACAACCCGTATCGGATGTTTATCTTTGTCATGATTCTCCGCTGTCTCCTTAAACTCAATGTACTCCGCTGGTACTCCTGACTACATTCTCGACTAAAAAATCGCGATCGGATTTACCGGTGAACCAGTCCCACCAGGCACACGCAGCGGTGCGACCACCAACATAAACTCCCACCGCTGCCCTTCAGCCGCAACCGCCGCAACTGCATCAAGATCTAAATTGTCGAGCAAGTTCATCCCACGTGCCACAATCGCAAAACGATGGATCGGATTCACTCCCAAGCCTGGCACACTGTCCGGGGCTTCATGAACCGCATCGGCGCCTAACAAGCCAAGGTCTTTCTCGGCAAGCAACGGAATCGCCGATGCGTCCCAGCCAGACATTACACCCGTTTCCCCATTTTCCGCTCGACGCGCCCATCGTCCCGTTCGCAATAACAGTGCATCCCCTGGCTCAATGGTGATCCCGGCATATTCCTCCCAAGCTTCGAGGTCTTCCGGGTAGACCTTCGAACCTTCAGGAAGATACGGCACTCCTTTTAAGAGAGGGATATCAACAAGAATGCCCCGAGTGACCAAACCATTCTTCATCATCGTCGTGTCCATCGCCGCACACCCGTCGTCGGTTACGACGTCATGGAAATCTGCGCCGCCATAAATCTTGTCCTTATAAAACACGTGACAAAGCCCATCGAGATGCGAGTAGGTCACACCATGAAAATAAACTTCAATCCGATCGCCTGAGTTCTGACCGTCAGCATTCACAGTCATTTGCAGTTGATAGGGTTCTCTCGCATCCCCCGCGGTTTCTGTCAGAAAATCATGCGCTAACGACACCGTTTGACCGGTTTCGACCAAGGCCGCGGCTTGAAGGCGCTTTTCATTCGTCATCAAATTGGCGGCACCAACCTGATCACCTTCTCCCCAACGCCCCCAATTCGAATATTCCTCCATCCATTGGTCAAACTGAGCGACGGACGTCGGTTCACGAACCTCAGGCTGCGTAAAAGACTCGGTACTGCATCCGCCGGTCACGAGGGTCAGTAGCACCACCCGCCATACGGCCGCCGGACTCACTGAAGGTCTCCTTCGGGTAGGGCAAACACAAAGATGGCATTGCCAGCATTCCGAGGATTACGAAGCTCCGGCAATAAATCGTTTGGTACCGTTGCGGCCCAACTGGCACCGCCTAAGGGGTTCCCTGCGACAAACGCCACGTACTGAGTGCCATCAACGGCATACGTAATCGGATATCCATTTGCCATGGTTGTGAGTCGACTTTGCCATCGCGTCTCACCGGTGTCCGTATCGTAGGCAAAGATGTACCGGTCTAAATCACCAACAAAGACGAGACCGCCTGCCGTCGTCAATGCCGCCGTGTTGTACGGCGCTCGGCGTCGATTCTGCCAAAGCGTCTCACCGGTCCGAATATCCAATGCCTGGAATTCACCGAGTTGATCCGGAGAATCAGGATGAAAGTGATTTTGACGTTCACGTACACCACCGGTGCCACCACCGCCTTCGCGCTGCTCTACCGGTAAAAACTCAGCCGTTTCACAATGCAGAT
Organism: uncultured Vicinamibacteraceae bacterium; assembly: GCA_964634925.1. Lineage (GTDB taxonomy): Bacteria > Acidobacteriota > Vicinamibacteria > Vicinamibacterales > UBA8438 > DTWD01. The sequence goes on along the minus strand of CAZWKO010000036.1, from coordinate 4,460 downwards.
TCAGGGGAATGTACATGGCGCCCGTTGTCGGGTGATAGGACATCGCCCGTAGACTCTTTACTCCCCCGGTACTCGGACAAAAATAGAGTTCCTCGAAGACACCAACAACCATGCCATCTCGATAGGTCACTTCGCCGGTCTCCGGTGATACATCGAGGATGTTCTGATACCCAAGGTCAATCGCATTAACGAATGCCCCCGTTACGCGATCAAGTTCCCACAAAATACCAAGCTTTCCCATGCTAAAGACCGACTGCCGACCGTCATAGTCAATCAGGATACGTTCAAAGGTCTCGTCCATATCATGGGTATCACCAGGCAGGTGCTGGTAGTACCACTTCATCTCACCTGTCGCCGGGTCAAGTGCAAGCGTCGAATTACTGTAGAGAGCGTCGCCGTCAGTTCCACGCGCATCACGTGTCCATGGTTTCGCCTGCGAGGTGCCGTAGTACACAAGCCCACTCACTGGATCGTAGCTACCGGGAATCCATGCATCGCTACCAGCCCGAAATAAAACTGGGAGATCCCCCCATGTGTCTCCGCCCCGCTCACCCGGACGTGCAACCGTCGACGTCTTCCAGGCAACCTGACCGGTGCTCGCATCCAGACCGACGATGTAACAGGTCTCTTGGCGGTAACGCTCGCAACCGCGCAATCCTGCGACGATGATCCCATCGGCAATAATCGGCCCGCTCGAAAATCCATAGCCGTCAAAGTCTGGCATCACGGGCGTATCCCAACGCACCTCGCCAGTTCTTGCATCAAGACCGACGATATGCGCATCGACAGTATTCAGGATGATCAAATCCTGATAAATGGCCAAACTCCGCATCTGCGCGCCCGGACGACGGCGTTCGTCCATGTCACGTCGATGCTCCCAAACGAAATCACCCGTTCGCGCATCAAGCGCCTGAACGACATTGCCTGGATTGGCGATGTACATAATTCCGTCATGCACCAGTGGCGTCGTCTGTGAAATGCCTTGCTCTAAGCCCCACGACCACGCGAGCTGCAGCTCACCGACATTCGTCCGGTCGATCTGGTCGAGCGTGCTATATCCCCAACCATCGAGCGTCCGTCTCCAGTTCAGCCAATCCGCCGGGTCTGGGTTCTCCAGTTCCGCATCAGTCACCGAGGCATAGTTCTGAACCTGCGCCTGCCCCACAAGCCCGAATGTCATGATTACGACCGCGCACGCAAATACACGCATACCGTTCTCCTTCACTAACTACTCAAGTTCGTAATTAAGACCCACATCGGATTTCGACCAATCTCATACGTTTCAAGAGCGGTGAGCTCACCACTCATCTGGTCAATTCGATAGGAGGCTAAACGACTAGATTGTTGCCCTGCCGAATAAAGAAAACGCCCGTCCGGATCGACACCGAATGCGCGAGGTACCGGTTCTGTACTAACTCGGCCAGCAGCCGTTAATCGACCGGTCGATGCATCAACCAGAAAACTGGCAACACTGTTGTGACCGCGATTCGGTGCAAAAAGAAATTTCCCCGACGCGGTGATGTGGATCTGCGAACAGGTGTTCATCCCACTATAACCAACTGGCAAGGTCGAAATTGTTTGCACCGGTGTCAGAGCTCCACTTCCGTCATCAATGGTGTACGCCGTCACGCTACAGCCCTGCTCGTCAGAAAAGTACACGACGTTCAGTGTCGGATGAAAAGCCAGGGCACGAGGTCCAAGATATTCACTGGGCGAATGCATCGCTGGCTCGGTCGGCGTCAAACGGCCCGAACCCTCGTCAAACTCAAATTGAAAAATCGCATTCGGGCCGCGATTGGCGATGTGCGGAACGTACGCGTACCGGTTCGAACGATCGGTCAACATCGCATGAGCACCGTGTGCGGTGAACCGCCATTCAACTGGCGGAAACGTTGGCACGCCGCGCTGATCCACGGCGTGTACGGCCGCGGTGCTCTGGTAATAATAGGCTGACAGGATGTACCGACCCGTACGATCAGTCGCTACATACACGGGTTCTCCTTGAAGCGACACACTTCCGACAACTGACAGACGGCCACTAGGAGAGTCCACGCGATAGGTGGCAATTTGCTGAGTACCTCGCAAACCGACATACAGAAACTCTTTATTCGGACTCAGAGCCAGCGGCGCTGGCCCTCCTTCGACCACAACGTCCTCTTGCAATGACAGGTCCCCGGTTTCCGGCTCGACCGTATAAATCGAGATCCGGTCGTCGTCCTGCTGGGCAAGGTACATATGGTGTCGTGTCTGCGCTTGACTCATCAGTTCACTCCATGAATTCCAACGAATGCGGCCATTGTAGTGCGCGTGTTCGCCAACCGACACATATAATCACGCTAACCGTATTTAGAGGCTTTATCTATGCCGAACTCAACACGCACGTTCTACTGTTTCCGACCCAATGCCCGTTTGGCGTTATTTCTAATACTTATAGGTCTTGGAACACCTCCAGTGGAAGCGCAACAGCGTGAAACACTGCGCGCTGAATCACTACGCGCGCCCGTCGAAATTGTCACAGACCGCTGGGGAATTTCTCACATTTACGCCGAAAACGAGCACGACCTGTTTTTCGCACAAGGATACGACGCCGCCCGAAACAGATTGTTTCAATTTGAGGTCTGGCGTCGTCAAGCCACTGGAACCGTCGCTGAAATCCTGGGTGAACGTGAACTCACACGAGATATCGGCGCACGACTTCACCAATTCCGGGGTGACCTGACGACCGAGCTCAATCACTATCACGACCGAGGTGAAGACATCGTGATCGCATTCGTCAACGGAATCAACGCGTACATCACGCATACGGAACAGCACCCCGACCTCCTCCCAATCGAATTTGAACTGTTAGGGATTACACCGGGTCACTGGACACCGGAGGTCGTCATCTCAAGACACAACGGGCTCGTCAGCAACGTGACACAAGAACTCAATACGGCACGTGCTGTTGCGCTACTCGGACCAGAGACGGTTAAAGAACTCAACTACTACTACGGTGACCCGGATCTCACCCTTGATCCAGCGATCGATGTCTCCATCATGACCGATGACATCCTGCGGTTGTATCGTGCGCATCGTCGCAATATCGAGTTTCTCCCGGAAGACGTGGCCCTCGCCTACCGAGGCGACCCGACTGCCGTCGACCAACTGGCTCAGGCGTTGCCCAGCGAACTCGACATGCAGCATCAAGACTACGAATCGATCGGCAGTAACAACTGGGTCGTCTCCGGCAGTCGCACACTCACCGGAATGCCGATGATGGCGAACGATCCCCACCGAGCTCAGTCGTCTCCGTCACTACGGTATTGGGTGCATTTGGTCGCGCCAGGCTGGAACGTGATTGGCGGCGGCGAACCTGTCCTTCCAGGCGTTTCGATCGGGCACAACGAATATGGCGCGTGGGGCTTAACCGTCTTTGGCCAAGACAACGAAGACCTTCGTGTGTATGAAACCAACCCTGACAATCCGAATCAATACCGCCACCTCGGACGATGGGAAGACATGACCGTCATTGAGGATGAGATTGCTGTAAAAGGACAGGAATCCGTCACCGTCGAACTCAAATACACACGACATGGCCCCGTGCTCTACGAAGACGAGGAGAATCATGTCGCCTATGCACTGGAAGCGGCCTGGCTCGATTACGGGTCAGCGCCGTATCTCGCCAGCCTGCGTATGGACCAGGCACAAACGTGGGAAGAGTTTAGAGACGCCTGCTCGTACAGTCGTATTCCCTCTGAAAATATGGTGTGGGCAGACCGGACCGGAACGATTGGCTACCAGGCCGTTGGCGTCTCCCCCATTCGCCCACTCCACAGTGGACTGATTCCCGTCCCAGGTGACGGACGATATGAGTGGGACGGATTTCTCCCGATCGATGCTCTCCCGAGCGTCTCCAACCCACCAAAAGGGTTTTACGGCACCGCCAACAACTACACCGTGCCAGATGGATATGAGCACTGGAATGCGTTGCACTACACCTGGGGTGACCAGATGAGGGCAGCGCGCGTCGAAGAAGTCCTTGGTGCCGGCCGACACCTGACAACGGTCGACATGATGGAACTCCAAATGGACGAACTCTCCGTGGCAGCACGAAATCTCGTCCCACTCCTCCGCAACTTGCCGGATGTTGATGGCGAGATCGCAACCGCTCAAGTAAAGCTTCTCGACTGGGACTACATTCTTGGAAGAGACTCCATCGAAGCAGCGATCTATGTCAGCTGGGAACGCGAGCTGTTACAACGTGTCCACGACATCATTGTGCCCGCTGGGGCGCACGACTACATCTCCCGCATCAACACCAAGCGCATGATCGATTGGCTCGTTGCCCCCGACGGTCGATTCGGGACTGATCCGATCGCTGGTCGTGACGCCTTGCTTCGGGACAGCCTCACCGAAGCCTTAACCAACTTGACCGAACGATTCGGAACAACCGATATGAATCGTTGGCGCTACGGAGATAC
>CAZWKO010000035.1:297-12789 GCA_964634925.1 uncultured Vicinamibacteraceae bacterium | reverse complement strand
TGAATTGCACGAGTACCGTCTACAGTGATGTGGAGTGGCGTGAAGGCGGCGGTGGCAACGGTATGGTCGGGCGTAAGAATTTCCTCCATCCCGATAGTGGTGGGAATTTGGGAGAGTTTGTTGCGATGCATGTGAGTGGTGAGATTTTGTGGTCGCATCGACAGCGCACCCCTTATATTTCGGCTGCTCTAACGACCGCGGGTGGATTGGTCTTTGTCGGAACCTATGACCGTGACGCGTATGCCTACGACGTATCTACAGGGGAGCAGCTGTGGAAGACTAGGCTGCCTACGTCCGTACAAGGGTTTCCGGTGACATACGAGGTTGATGGGCGCCAATACGTGGCGATCGGTGCTGGGATCGGTGGGGGGAGTTGGGTGTCGATGCCGGCCGAGCTTACCCCTGAGAAACGTCGGCCCAATGCTGGCAATGGACTTTTTGTGTTTGCGTTACCAGCCGAATAATTCTGACGGCGGAAAGTTTCTGAGGTAGCTACTTAGTTATAAAGGGTGTTTATGTTGCAGTGTCTAGAGTTAGCAGCTGTGTTCCGTATGTGGAGGGTGTTATGAAGCGAGCCTACTTCATTGTTCTGTCTGTCTCATTCTTGGTGTGCCGGATAGAGATTGCGTTTGCACAAGAGGCGTCGACAGAAATGGTGGAGTGGCCTTATGTAGGTGCAGATCAAGCAGCATCGAAATATTCCCCATTGGCCGACATCAATACGGCGAATGTCGATCAGCTTGAGATCGCGTGGACGTGGGAACCCAACGAACTTCCCAACCAAGAGTTCCGGACCCGTCCTGGAAGCTTTGAGGCTACCCCACTCATGATTGATAACGTCATCTATCTATCCACCATGTATACACGGGTGGTTGCACTTGATGCTGAGACGGGTCAAGAGTTGTGGGCGTTCGATCCCGAAGCGTATCGAACGGGACCACGTGGTGCGGGTCCAGGTGGGTTTAAGCATCGTGGTGTTGCCGTGTGGGAAGACGGTGACGAGATGCGTATTTTTATTAATAGCCGCGACAGTTTGTACTCAGTTGACGCGGAAAGTGGCACTCTTATTGAGTCGTTTGGCCAAGATGGTCGTGTCATTTTGACTGAAGATTTTCCGAATGAAGTCACGCGGGATGAATTCGATCAGACGTCACCACCTGTGGTGTTCGAAGACCTCGTGATCGTTGGAAGTCGGGTGCCAGATCGTGTGCAACATCGATTTGACACGCCCGGGTCTGTCCAAGCATTTGATGTCAACACCGGTGAGCGTCGCTGGGTGTTTTATACGGTTCCGCAGTCGAACGACGCATTTGGTGCTGACTCGTGGCAGGAAGGGTCTTGGCGCTATACCGGACATGCGAATGTTTGGGGCCTAATGTCGCTTGATGCGGAACGAGGACTTTTGTATTTGCCGACCAGTACCCCGAGTAGCGATTTTTGGGGGGGGCGTCGACTGGGAGCTAATTTATTTGCTGAGTCGCTTGTGTGTCTTAATGCTCGTACAGGAGAGCGTGAGTGGCATTTTCAGACCGTGCACCATGGGTTATGGGACTATGACCTTACGTCGGCACCCAACCTAGTTAGCCTGAACGTCGATGGTCGCACTATTGAGGCGGTCGCTGAAGTGTCCAAGCAAGGGTTCACGTATGTATTTGACCGGGTGACCGGCGAGCCGGTGTGGCCAATTGAAGAACGGCCAGTGGATACGGACACGGATGTTCCCGGAGAAGTCCCGTACCCGACGCAACCATTTCCAACAAAACCACCCCCGTTTGCTGGGCAAGGTGTCACGCTTGAAGATGCGAATGATTTGACGCCAGAGGTCCGTCGCCTTGCGATCGCTGAACTTGAAACCTATCGTCTCGGACCGTTATTCACACCCCCGAGCGCTCGCGGGACGTTACAGCGGCCGAGAGTTGATGGTGGGGCGAATTGGGGTGGCGCGGCGTTTGATCCGTCTACCGGATTACTATTCGTGCGCACATCTGAAGGGACATCGCCTAACCAGGTGTGCAAGACAGACCCGGGTCTGCCCGATGTTGATGTTGAATACACGAATAACTGTCCGCGAGGTGGGTCTGGTGGATTTGCGTTGTTTGGCGGGTCTGCACCGGCCGAACGAAGCCAACTGGGTCCTATCCCTCTGATCAAACCACCATATGCCCGACTGGTTGCGATAGATCTTAATCAAGGTGAGATCGCGTGGCGTGTGCCTTTTGGCGAAGGCAGCCGATTGATACGTAGTCATCCATTGCTACGCGATGTGGAACTTCCAGACCGTCTTGGTACTCCTGGCGCCAATGGTCCAATGGTTACGGCGGGTGGACTGGTGTTTCTTGGAGGGGGCGACCCGTATCTTTACGCGTTCGATGCAGCCACTGGTCGTGAGATATCGCGAGTGGCGACTGAATTTCGGACGAGCGGGAACCCAATGACCTACCGATCACGCGAAGGACGGCAGTATGTCGTGATTGCAACAGGAGCTGGTCCTGATGCGAGACTTGTTGCGTTTTCGCTTCCAGAGGAGTGAGTGTGGTGTTCCGTCTGTTTTTTGCAGTGCTTGTTGGCTTCTTCACCGCTGTCGGAGCGACAGCGGCACAAGAGCACCCAGGGTTAGAGTCCTACCGACAGGTGTGTCAACTGTGTCATGGAGAGCGTGGGCGTGGGGATATAGCACCGGCCCTTGTCCCTCTTGGCTTTGATGCCGAATATGTCTTGGCAGTTGTGCGAGAGGGATACGGCCAGATGCCGCCTATTTCCCAACGAGAATTAAGTGATGACAATGTACGACAAGTTGTTGGTTATCTTGAGTCCTTGTCATCTTCTGCAGCGGGGTCTGCGCAGACAGGGTATGACGGACCACGAACACCTGAGGGCCAACCGGATCTGAACGGTATTTGGCAGGTTCTCAATTCCGCAGCATGGGATATTCGTGCACACAATGCGCAGGATGGTGTGCCGGCTGGTCTTGGTGTGATTGAGGACAACATCATCCCTTACCAGCCATGGGCTTCAACTCAGCAACAGGAAAACTATGCAAACCGATTTACGGCGGATCCTGTTCGGCGATGTTTTCTCCCTGGGGTGCCGCGGATTACATACATGCCATTTCCTTTCCGCATTTTTCAGACGGCGGATCATGTGGTCATGACGTACGAGTTTGCGCACGCAGTCAGAATTATTTATACGGACGGTAGTGATCATCCTTTGCCAAATGATTTTTGGATGGGAGATTCCCGTGGACATTGGGAAGGCGACACGCTGGTCGTTGATACAACGCATTTTAATGGCGAGACATGGTTCGATGCAGCGGGTAATTTTCATAGCAACGAGCTGCATGTTGTAGAGCGCTATACGCCGATCAGTTCTTACCATATTGAGTATGAGGTTACGATTGAGGACCCTGAAGTCTTCACCCGCCCGTGGACGATGCGCATGCCTTTGTATCGACGAATAGATGAGGGGGTGCAGCTTCTTGATTATGATTGTGTAGATTTTATTCTGGAATCAGCGAATCGCTCGGATGGAGGTGTTCAATGATTCGGATCAGTCTGAGTAGGCTTGCGACAACGAGTCTTGTGTTTCTAGCATGCCCGCTATGGGCTTCTGCGCAGGAGTCCACTGCAGAGTTTGATCCACCACGTACCGAATGGGGCGATCCTGATTTTCGCGGTCATTATCTTCCGGGACAGTATCGGCCACTGGAAATCGCTGCAGACGAGAACTGGCAACCGTCGACGGAGGGTTTCGGGGGAAACAATGCGGCTTTTTCAAGGTTTTTTGAGCCAGATCCGGATGCGCCTCCAAGGCCTGCTCGACTTACAGCGCCGATGATTGTTGATCCGCCTGACGGCAAAGTGCCATTTCAACCATGGGCAGTCGAACAGCGCAACGAGATCATGGTGCGACAAGACGAGTTAGAACATCTCGATCCCCGCGTGAAATGTTTGCCATCGGCGCTGCCACGCGCGCATTTACCCGTTGGTTACAACACCTATCAAATCCTTCAATTACCTGGATACATAGTGATGCTGTACGAATGGAATCATTTGTATCGCTATATCCCACTTGATGGTAGTCCGCATGTTAGCCCTGACATTCGTCTGGGGATGGGGGACTCTCGTGGACGGTGGGAGGGTAATACATTAGTTGTCGATGTCACTAATTTTACTGACAACACGTGGCCAGTTGGGCATGGCGCGCCGCCGGAAGGTGCACCGGGTAGTGCTCTAACGACCGGACACGGTGTATTTCACAGCGGAGACTTGCATGTGATTGAGAGGTTCACGTTCGTCGATGCCAACACCATCAGTTACCGTGCGACGATTGAGGATCCAAATGTTTTTGCACAGCCATGGACAATTGAATTTGATGCGCTTCAGCGTGCACCTGATGGTCACATGTTATTTGAATACGCATGTCACGAAGGAAATGGACGGGGCATTTCGCTCATGACGGGTACGGACCTTGAAACGATACGATTAGGTGAGAGGTAAATAGTGATGCTTGCCAGACTGGTTTTCTTCGTTGTTGGGGTCACGCTGCTTGTTGGGATACCTCGTATGTCAGCGCACCATGCTTTTTCAGCCGAATTTGATGCCGACCGACCGATAGCGCTTCATGGCACGGTGTCGAAAACGGAATGGATTAATCCTCATTCGTGGATCCATATTGATGTTGAAGGCGAAGATGGCCAAGTGGTTACGTGGGCTATCGAGTGTGGGGCACCGAATTCATTGATGCGCCGTGGGCTTAATAAAAACTCCGTTCCAGTTGGAACGGAATTAGTGATTGATGGTTTTGGTGCGAAGGATGGGTCGAACACTGCGAATGCCCGTGACATCACTCTTCCTGATGGATCTACATTTTTTGTCGGGTCATCCGGGACGGGTGCTCCTTACGAACGGCGGTAATAGAGCCCTATCGTCTTACAGTGTTCGAGGTCTCACTCGGCATGAACGATAACTCGCGTAGTCGATTCGAATACTGAGTCAGTAGCTCGAAGTTCTAACTCGTAGGTGCCGGCTGTATCAAATGTTGCGAGTGTGCGTGGCTCATCCTGTGCACTAAACGAGACATTTCCAGGCCCATCAACGGTTCGCCACTCTGAGAGCAGAACCCGATTTCTCGGCAACCCTTCATCACGAGTACTACCGAATAATCTGAGGTCATCACCGACATTGACTGTGAGCTCTGGTGGTTCACCGTCCGGACCATTTCGAAGTCCAAGAATCCGGACAAGTGGGGACCGGTTCAGGCACACGCCACGTGGAGCATTTGCAACATCGACATCACGTAAGACCGACTGCTTTGTTCGGTCATCGAATTCCCAGTTGTACTGGAGCATGTCTTCACTGGTGGAGGTCGTCGTGCCTGCATACGTCAGCGTCCAGCGCAAGCCGCCCTGAAAATCAGCGTCGAGCACCATGACACACTGGAAGCGATGGTGGCCGGGTCTAAAGGTCGTGGGTTGTAAACGGTCTGTTGGCTCTGAACCAAAGGCATTTTCGGTTCCAAGGGGCACCTGAACGGTGTCGTAGTTGTGACTGAAATAGGCGTATGAAATAACGTATGTGCCGTCGTCAGTCACGAAATAACCATCGTACACAGGATAAACAGGTTGATTTAATTGTGCGTGGGCAGGATTGATGAGCCAAAACCACACGGTGGCAACGGGTAAAAACCCTGAGAATCGTAGTACGCGCATGGGTATCGGGTGCTAGACTGACGGGTACGGCGGAAGATTTCAAGCGGGGGTTTGAGCAATGCGGAAAATCTTGAATTTCAGGGTGATTGCTTCGGCACTTTTTGTGGTGTTCTGTGTCACGTCACAAGTGGCTGCGCAGGGTCCTGACGAGGTGACCTTTACGAAGGACGTAATGCCCATTCTCCAGCGGTCTTGCCAGCAATGCCACCGGCCGGGTGCGGGGGCCCCGATGTCTTTGCTAACTTTTGAGGAAGTGCGACCTTGGGCGCGTGCTATTAAAGACCGAGTCGTGACGCGTCAAATGCCGCCATGGCATATTGATCGATCAATTGGTGAATATACGGCGGACCCGTCTTTGAGTGATGAAGAGATTCAGGCGATTGCAACATGGGTTGATAGCGGTGCCCCGCGTGGAAATCCTGCTGATGCACCACCGCCACTTGATTTGGCTAGTCTAAACGAATGGACCCACGGTGAGCCGGATTTAGTAGTTCAGATGAAAGAAGGGTTCAAGATTCCAGCGGAAGGTGCTGACTTTTACCCGTCCGAGATCGTTGATCCTGGTTTAACCGAAGATCGGTACGTCAAATGGGTGCAGATTATTCCAGAGGCCTACTGCTGCGTGCACCATTCGCATGTCTATGTCAGCGTTCCGGAGACAGCTGAGGATTTAGAAAGTTTTCGGCTTGGCATGGGATCGAATACCGAGGAAATCGATCTTATCGAATATGCCATGGGAAGCACGGGGCAATTCTATCCAGACGGTACCGGGCGAAAACTACCTGCTGGCGGGCTGTTCCGTTTTGCGCCGCATTACCATCCTTGGGGTGAGGAAACGATTGACCGGCAAAAGGTCGGGATCAAGTTTTATCCTAAAGGTGTCGTTCCGGAGTTGATCGTCACCGCGCATCGGATTCGAACTGGTTTGGGACACGACTGGAAACTGAATCGTGAAGCGGTGGAGGACCGTTTATTGCGTGCCGGGTTTGAGCTTGATCTCCATGCGGACCGGATGCCGCCTGGTGCGATCATTGATGACAATACATTGAACGGTGTGGCGTTGATGAGCATCCCGCCGCATAGCGTCATTCGTCACGAACGATTTTGGCCACTTCCACAAGCCGCGTTGGTACTCAGTTTTCAACCGCACATGCATTTTCGTGGGAAACGGATGTTACTGGAGGCGATTCATGTGGATGGTCGTCGAGAAGTGTTAACCGATGTGACGAATTACGAGCAAACGTGGCAGATCGTTTATCCATACAAGGAAGCGCATCTGTTTCCGAAGGGCACCATTCTTCATACTGTCTCGTGGCATGACAATACGGCGAACAATAAACACAATCCCGATCCGTCAGCCTGGGTGGGTTGGGGCGGTCGGACAATGGATGAAATGGGCCATGGTTGGACGGACATTGCCTTTATGACCGACGAGCAGTACGAAGCACGTGTGGCCGAACGGGCCGCGAAAAAAGTGCTTCAAGCAAACAATAATAACTAACGACCAACTACTGACAGATGCGACGACTAGACATAGGGATAGCAATCGCGCTAGTCGGGATGGTCTTGCCAGGTGAGTCCGCAGCCCAGCTTTTGTCTACTAGTTTTACGGTGGACCAGGCAGAAGCTGGCGAAGATATTTACCAACGACGATGTGCAGCCTGCCACGTCGACGATTTGACTGGTTCGTTTGAAGCGCCAGAGCTTGCGGGGCCGAATTTTCGTCGCGCGTGGAGTCAACGGCCAGTTGATGACCTCCTTAATTTAATCGAAACGACCATGCCGCCTGGAGCGGGTGGGTTGCTGAGCGCCCAGGCCTATGCAAGTCTCGTTGCCTACATTCTCCGTGCCAATGACGTAGAACCTGGTTCAGTGGCGTTGGGGGGATTTGAGTTATTAGCGCCAGGCACTGCTACGACTTCTGTTGTAGAGGCTCCGGCGACGGCAACACGTCGTTTTCAGCCGATTCCAGAAAGTGGTCCGGTCTCTGATGCGATGCTCAGAGACCCTAGCCCGAATGACTGGTTAAGTTACCGCCGTACCTATGACGGTTGGGGATACAGCCCACTTGAAGAGATTACGCGGGAGAATGTTTCGACGTTGCAACTAGCGTGGGTATGGGCCATGAGTGATGGACGCAACCAACCAACGCCACTGGTTTATGACGGTGTGATGTATCTCGCTAACCCAGGAAACGTTGTTCAGGCCCTTGATGCTGAGACGGGTAGTTTGTTGTGGGAATACCGGCGTCCTCTTCCAGAATCAATGCGGGGGGGTGGGACGCGTAATTTGGCAATTTATGGCGACAACATCTATCTCGGCACGCAAGATGCACACATGGTGGCACTCAACAGGGGTACCGGAGAACTTGAGTGGGAAACACAAATGGCTGACTACTCGGATGGGTATCGCAATTCGAGTGGTCCCATCATTACAGCTGGGAAAGTCATCAACGGTATTAATGGGTGTAATCGTTTTATGCCGGATAGCTGTTTCATCACCGCACATGATGCACTCAGTGGGGAGGAACTTTGGCGAAGACTCACCATTGCTGCACCAGGCGACCCGGGTGGTGATTCATGGGGAGATTTACCTCTTGCTTTGCGGGGTGGTGGAGACTCCTGGATACCGGGTAGTTATGATCCGGAACTCAATCTGATTTACTGGCCGGTCGCTCAGGCAAAACCATGGGTGCCGGCGAGCCGTGGCCTGACGGTGTATGACCCGGCGCTTTACACGAATTCAACGCTGGCTCTGAATCCGTCAGATGGGTCTATCGAGTGGTATCGCCAGCATGTACCCGGTGAAGCGCTTGATATGGATGAAGCGTTTGAGCAGGTTCTTGTCGATAGTGCCGAACGGAAGACACTTTTGACCATCGGGAAGCATGGCATTTTATGGAAGCTTGACCGGGAGTCAGGTGAGTTTCTTGGGCACGTTGAGACTGTGTTTCAGAATGTGTTCGATTCGATTGACCCTGATACCGGTGTCGTGACGTATCGGCAGGACATCGCGGACGCGGGGATTGGGGATTGGGTTTCGGTTTGTCCGAGTACAGCAGGAGGACATAACTGGCATGCCATGGCTTACAGTCCTGAAGTAAACAGTGTCGTTATTCCGCTCTCGCAGAGTTGTCTTGAAATCGCAGGTCGAGAAGTCGAACTCGTCGAAGGGTCTGGTGGGTCACAGGCAGATCGTAAGTGGTTCGAAATGCCTGGCACCAACGGGAATCTTGGCAAGCTCGCTGCTGTCGACGTGGAAACCATGCAAGAGCGTTGGAGTATTGAGCAACGGGCGGCGTTTATGACTGCAGTATTGACTACAGGTGGTGGACTCGCGTTTGTCGGAGATGTTGACCGTTACTTTCGAGCCCATGACATCGATACCGGTGATGTGTTGTGGGAAACTCGTCTGGGAACGTCCGTTCAGGGGTTTCCGGTCAGCTATGGAGTGAATGGAGACCAGTACATCGCTGTTTCGACGGGGCTTGGCGGGGGAAGTCCTCGCCGAATTCCACAACTGCTCAGTCCCGATATTCAGCATCCAGATACCGGTAATGCCTTATATGTCTTTAAATTACAGCCATGAGTTTCAAATATAAAACTTTCCTTGGCGTACGGGACCTGACTAAGGCAAAATACACAGTTAGTTTTGTAGGTCCGTCAGTTTTGGAGGCTTAGAGATGCCAAAGAGTATTCGATGCCAGTTTAGCTTTGTCGCGTTGTTCGTCGTGGCCTTTGTTGCAATGCCTGCTGTTGCCGTTGCACAGGATGCATCCGAGGTGACATTCTCAAAGGACATTGCACCGATTTTGCAGCGTTCATGCCAGGACTGCCACCGCACGGGCTCTATCGCCCCCATGTCGTTGCTGACGTATGAGGAAGCGCGGCCGTGGGCTCGTTCGATCAAAGACAAGGTTGTCACCCGGTCGATGCCGCCGTGGTACATCGATAAGAACATTGGCATCCAAGAATTCAAGTACGACTATTCGCTGACCGATGACGAAATTGCAATGGTCGCAACGTGGGTTGACGATGGGGCACCGCGTGGGAATCCGGCAGACATGCCTTCGCCCAGGGAGTTCCGTGACATTGCGGAATGGAAGATCGGTGAACCTGATTGGATTGTCGAAATTCCTGAGCCGTTCGTTGTGTCTGAAGCGGCGCCGAACTGGTGGGGTGACCTCTACTCAGATTCTGGACTTACGGAAGATCGTTGGGTGAAAGCGGTTGAAACGAAACCCTCACTCGAAGGGTTTCCCGTGGTCCATCATGCAGTCACGAGCATGGAAGATCTGGATTCTGACGATGGGGATTACAACTTTTTAAATGAGTACGCTCTTGGGAAGAATGGTGACATCTTCCCAGACGGTACAGGCCGTGAAATTAAGGCCGGCGGACAGATTAAGTTCAACATGCACTATGCCTCGATTGGTGTTGAGACGACCGACCGTACGCGTGTTGGCTTACAGTTTTACCCAAAGGGTGTTGTGCCTGAACGCAAGCTTATCTCGGCGCACGTTGGTGATGACGAGGATTTAGATATCCCGGCTGGTGAGTCCAACGTCCGTCACGATGGTTTCTATCGTCTGAAAGAAAATTCTCAGATCACGGCTTTTCAGGCCCATCTGCATAACTTAGGTAAACGACAGTGCCTCGGAGCGATTTTGCCTGATAACAGCAAGCAGATTTTAAGCTGCGCTGATTGGGACTTTGGTTGGCACATTGTCTATAACTACGAAGATCAAGTGGCGCCATTGTTGCCGAAGGGCACAACGTTGCACGTTACGAGTTGGCACGACAACTCGGACGCGAATCGTTGGAACGATGATCCGAGAAACTGGGCTGGTTTTGGCCAGCGTTCGAACGATGAGATGAGTTTTGCGTGGGTCAGTTGGCACGAGTTGGACGATGAAGCGTTTGAAAAGGCTGTTGAAGAGCGTGCGATGACAGCAGATAACAATAATAACTAACGTTTTTGGTTTGGCTTTTAGTGTTTGAAGAGACCTCCGTAATTAACCAGTTGCGGAGGTCTCGTTGTTCGGGGCTAATCAAGGGAATGATGGGAAGACAAATGATGCAGGTAACGGCGTACGCGCGGCTCTGTGTGGCAACGATGTTTGTTGTTGTGCTTAGTGGATCACTTGTGGGGCAGGAACGCTGGAGTCGTGGACAAAATATCCAACCGGTCTTTGAAGGCTGGGAGCGAAATGATGACGGTTCCTTCAACATGGTATTTGGGTACCTCAACCGAAACTATGAGGAACAGCCGGTTATTACCGTTGGTGCAAATAATTCCATGACGCCTGGGCCGGCTGACCAAGGTCAGCCCACACACTTCTATCCTCGCCGGCAGCAGTTTGTGTTTAAAGTTCGGGTTCCTGCAGACTGGGGCGATAAGGATTTGACGTGGGCGGTCACCCATAATGGTCGCACTGACTATGCATTCGGCAATTTGTTGCCAGTCTGGCAACTAGATGATGGTGTCTTGCGGCTCAACCGTGGTTCCGGTTCTGGTGGTGGATATGCCGATAATCAACGTCCATTTGTCAGCGTGGACGGTGGCAGTGATGCCTTTGAAGTGACCCTTCCTAACTCGCTGGAAATTTCGGTCATTGTGGGAGATGATGGTATCCCCCCACCCAATCCGAGGCTTGCTGAGCGGAATCCCCGGCGTGGCCCGAAGTCGCAGGCCATTGTTGACGCGCGGAACGCAGCCACGACGGGGTTGGCGGTCACGTGGCTGCATTGGCGTGGTCCAGGGCAGGTGACATTCGATCCTCAGGTGCCAGAAATTGGTGAAGGTGGACGTGCTGTGACCACGGTTAGTTTTACTGAGCCGGGAACGTATGTGTTGCAGGCTGTTGCCGATGACACGGTTTACGTGACTCCGACGAATGTCACGGTGACCGTACACCAGGCGCCGTAACGTTTCACTTTTGTTTTGCGTTCCGTAGAGACGGAAAGAGCTGCTATGAACTTCCTCTCGTTCGGTCGATCACCATGGCCATCAACCGGGTCGGTATGTACTGTCAAATGGGTCGTTGTCAGTCTGGCAGTCATCATCTGTATTGCCCCTCCCAATGTTTCATTGCAGGGTCAAATGCTGCAAGCCGGAGAGGCCCAGGTCTACGTGGCGGCTCTTCGGAATGATCGCCCGGTCTCTGGGCTTGGCCCTGACGATTTTCGAATTGAAGAGGATGGAGACCGCCGGGAAGTACTCCGTGTCGAGCCGGCGATTGTTGGTTTTGATTTAGCCGTACTGGTTGATGACAGTATGGTCGGAAATAATGTCACGCATTTTCGACAGGCTTTGCGTTCGTTTTTTCAGGCGATGAAGGGGCATCGTATTAGCTTGCAGACATTTGGTGATGAGCGACGTACCGTTGTTGATTACACAACAGATCTTGAGTCCCTGTTGTTGGCGGCTGATGAATTCTCAGGATTTTCGCAGACCAGCACATATTTGCTGCGAGCAATTGACGAGGTGTCTCGCGAATTAGCGGTGAGACGGGCGGCCCGCCCGATGATGGTGGTGGTTACGACGGAAGGTCGCGGAGCTCCAGATTTAGCAATTCGCGGCACTGTGCTCGGTGCGGGAGGGCGTAGCACCCCAGAGGCAATGCGAGATCAAGATGCGAATGCTGTGGTCGATCGGTTGTGGGCCTACGGTGTTGGGATGCACGCGGTGGCGAGAACAACAATACGGACCGTTATGGGATTTCCCGAACGCTACTCGCAAAGAAGCCGAGGAACATCGGGTGCAGGTGCGTTTCGATGGATGCA
>CAZWKO010000035.1:0-287 GCA_964634925.1 uncultured Vicinamibacteraceae bacterium | reverse complement strand
ATCGTGAACGTGAGCGGGTACTTGATAAAGGCCCCAATGATACGGGCGGACGGTTGTACAAGGTATCGTCCACGTCTGGTATTGAGGAACGTTTACAGCGGATTGCGAACGAACTGACCGGACAGTATCTCGTCACGTTTCATCGGCCTGCGGTCGATGAAGTGCCAAGGAAACTGAGGGTCCGTGTTAACGGGCAGCGACTGACCGTCCGTGCGACGCCTTCTCGAGTCTATTTTCCTCCTGCCACGGTGTATGTCGTTGGTGGTGTGGTCGACAGTGAAACTATC
>CAZWKO010000034.1:1291-12917 GCA_964634925.1 uncultured Vicinamibacteraceae bacterium | reverse complement strand
GATAAACAGAGCCAGAGCGAAATTGGCAGTATGTAAAAAGACGCATTAGGTGACCTGAGTAATCTCATTGTTGTCTGTATTCAAATGTAAGTCGCACTGTCAGATTTGTTCCAGGGAACGCCGAGGGTAATGGTTGAATGGCTCTGGTCAGAATCACTGCCCGTTGCGCGCTAAGATCGAGTGCAATCTGTCCACTGCCTTGGTGCAGTCCGATGTCTGTAAGCGAGCCGTCTCGTTGAATAGTGAACCGGACTACTGACATTCCAGGGACATGTTGATTGTTGTCCCATCTTCGCCGAATAAGTTCGAGCATGGTTGCTAAATAGTCGGGACAGCAGAAATCACCGACGTCGAGTTCAGTACCACTGCCCCCGAGGCCTCCCGCGGAAAGTCCAATACCCATGCCTTCGACGCCAGTCTCAGCCATCGCCCTGCCTTCTCGCAATTCAGACCCACGCGTCGGCGTGCGTCCTCGTGCTTCGTCTGGCGTGGTTTGCACTTCTGTTTCGGGCTCAGGGCGTGTTCGTGCTTCTTCTGCAGGGACGGGAAGGATCATTTCTGGTGGTGTGGGTGTTGGTGGTTGAATCCATTGCGGTCGTCTAGCATCCTCCAAAGGTACAATTTCTTGTATAGGTCTCGAGCCAAGGGGGGTTAGTCCACCTTCACCTGGACCCTCCGGCCCGCCGAGTCGTAACGCCATAATATCGAGTGTGGCATCGTTTGCTTCGCCTGATAGCCAACTGTCAGGCGAAAAAAACAGGGCAACGATCACTAACGCATGGATAACTAAGGAGACCGTCACGGTTTGTTTTAAATCACCCGGTGTCGCGGCTCTTTCCGACAGTTGTTGATTGGTCGATAATTGCATGTCAATCCATGCTTCAACGTATTGATGGCATATCAAGAACAAGACCTACTTCTTGCACGCCGCCATCTTTTAATAGATCCATCACTGTGACAAGTTCGCCATAGGTAATCTCTTCGTCCCCTCGCAGAAACACGGTTTTTTCCGTGCGCTCAGTCATCTCAAGTCTGAGACGCTCCGAAAGCAGTTCAATTGCAATTTCGTCATCGCCAACCTGCACCACATTCTCACTACGATATGCGAGAGGCACAGTGACAAAGAGGCGTTCCTCGCTGAGCTGCTCAGCGCGTCTGGCCTCGGGTAGGTTTACGTCTAGGCCGCGTTGCATCATCGGCGCGGTGACCATAAAGATGACGAGCATAACGAGCATAACGTCAACGAGAGGGACCACATTAATTTCCGATAGAGACGTCATGGTTCGACGCCCGCGTCGAGCATGATTGGTTCGGCTACCGTTGGATGGCGTCGTCGATGGCATTGAATGAATGTTTAATGCCAGAACGCCTATTCGGAGAAATTCCGCTCGGCGATATTCAAGAATTCGAGCGAAAAGTCGTCGATCGTAGACGCAGCAAGCTTTACCTTGTGGGTTAAGTGATTATAAAAATATGCAGCTGGTATAGCTGCGAAAAGTCCGGCTGCAGTGGCGATTAGTGCCTCTGCAATACCAGGTGCAACAACTGCGAGATTAGTAGAGCCAGTTTCTCCAATACTTTGAAACGAGATGATGATGCCAACGACTGTGCCAAATAGGCCGATGAATGGAGAGACGCTCGCAGTTGTCGCCAACAGTGCAACGTAACGTTCGAGTCGGTTTACTTCGACGTTCGACGCTCTGATGAGGGAACGGTCGAGCGCTTCGAAGCTTCGCAGTGAGGGGCGCTGTTCTCCGCCGTCCGCAGGTGGAGTTATTTGAGAGTCGTTTTGTCTGAGTTGAGAGTTTAGCTCGATATAACCGGCCTGGAAGACTCCGGCAAGAGGGCTTGTTGAAAGTGACTTGCAAACGGAATGCACTTCTGAAAATTTATTGCTTTTTCGAAAAACTTGTATGAAGGTTTTAGTATCGGTTTCGACGCGCCGGAATTCCCGCAGCTTAAAAATAATAATGGCCCAACTGGCAATCGAGAATACTAGCAGAAGCGCCAATACGCCTTGACTGATAAATGAAGATCGTGCGATCAGTTCCAAGATGCCGCCGCCTAAACCGGTGGAAGTTTCAGAAATCTCTTCAGGCTGGAGCAGGAGTGCGACAACAAAGCGTTCAAACAAGTGTATTCCTCCGCTGTTTATTAGGGCTTGGCATCTTTCCGCGCTGACACGTAGAAAAAAACCGTAGGTTGGTATGCGATGCTTGCATGCCTTCCTTCATATCACTCGCCACGGGCACCTTTTATTTAAGAGGGCTTAGAACGTCTCGTAACTCCGAGTACGCTCTTAGCCTCCACAGTCATTAGAGACAACGGCGCGCCGCTGGGAAGGCGCAAGACAACGCAGGGTAGCATGCCCTCTAAATCGTGTCAAATGTATGATAGCATTGAACTTCCTGCGCCACCGGAGAGCGTAAAAAGAGTCTTCTTGCTCAATGGTAGTGGCGTCATCTAGTTGTACTCATGATTCGTTTTTTGAGCATTCGCGACCTTGCGGTGATAGACCGGATCGAGGTCGAATTTTTAGACGGTTTTAATGTGTTGACCGGGGAGACCGGTGCTGGCAAGTCGATTATTGTCGGGGCACTCGGACTACTGGTCGGAGGCCGGGCAACGAATGATCTCGTCCGCACCGGTTGCGAGAAAGCGGTGGTCGAGGGGATATTTGAAGACGTTGACGGCGAGGAATGTGTCGTTAGACGGGAAATCTCGGCGCAGGGAAGAAGTCGGATCTATGTCGATGATGAACTATCCACGGTTACGAAACTAAAACAGATCGGGAAGTCGCTGGTTGATATTCATGGCCAGCATGAACACCAGGCATTACTTGAACCGAAGAACCACTTACGGTTTTTAGATGCCTACGCCGGTCATTCCGATGTCAGGTCGAAGGTGTCGGCTAGCTACCGGGAATGGCGGAAGCTTCAGATAGAGTTTGAAAAGTTGACGGAGGCGACTAGTTCAGCAGCTGAGAATCTTGAGCTGTTAAATTTTCAATTATATGAAATCGATACCGTTGGACCGGCTGAGGGAGAAGACGACTCCCTTGAGATCGAAAGATCTCGCTTGGCGAATGCGGAACGACTCTCTTTTCTGGCCAATCAGGCATACGAAGAACTCTACGAGTCAGACTCTTCTGTGGTTTCGAACGTGGGAATGATTTGGCGCAGCCTGGAAGAACTCGAAGCCACTGATAAATCAATCGCGTCGGGGTCGGAAGAGCGCGAAATGATCCTCAGCGGTCTTTCTGAGATATCGGAAGGGTTGCGATCGTATGCGACGCAGGTTGAGACTTCACCTGAAAGGCTGGCATTCGTCGAACAGCGGTTAGCATCGCTTGAAGGACTAAAGCGAAAGTATGGCGGAAGTATGGCTGCTGTGTTTGCCCATCGCGTTGATATTCAGAAGCAGATCGATGCTTTAGGAACCTCACGAAAAGAGACAGATGCGATCGAAAAAAAGTTAGTCGAAGCCAGAGAAACGTTTGTATCCCACAGCGCTGAACTAACACAGCGGAGGCTTGCGTGTTCAGCTGGCTTGGAATCGAAGTTCACAACTGAGATGGCTCAACTCGCTATTGCCGACTGTGGCTTTAGGGTGGCAATTGAGTCGCAATCTGCAGAGTCTGAATGGGACGATAGCGGTGTGGACAGGGTTGAGTTTTTTTTCTCCGCAAATGCCGGTGAAGAACTCCGGCCACTGGCCCGGACGGCTTCCGGCGGCGAACTGTCCCGTGTCATGTTGGCTTTAAAGACATTGGGGTCTACGGACGATGCCAGGAAAACGCTCGTGTTTGATGAAGTTGATGCTGGGGTCGGGGGCGCGGCGGCAGAACGAATTGGACAACGGCTCTGTAGCCTTGGCAGGAACTTTCAGGTTTTGTCGGTAACGCACGCTGCGCAAGTTGCTTTGCACGGGGATGAGCATTTTTCAATTCGAAAGGCGGTAGAGGAGGGCAGAACGATTACGGCGATTAAAAGGCTTTCCAGTGATCGGGAGAGGGCGGCGGAACTTTCGCGGCTCATGACCGGAGGGTTGGAGTCGATGGGAATAAAAACCGCGATGGCCCTGATAAAGGCGAAAGGCGAAAGCGAAAGGCGAAAGTCGTAAATATGGCTAAGAAGTATTTGGTCGAGACATTTGGTTGCCAAATGAATGTCCATGACAGCGAGAGGTTGTCTGGACTACTGGAGAACTCAGGCTATGTGCTTGGCGACAGGTTGGATGAATTGGACCTCTTGGTAATCAACACCTGCAGTGTCCGTGAGCGAGCAGCGGAGAAATTATTTGCGCGGCTTGATCGATTTAAGAATAGGAGTCTCGAGTCTCGTCCGACGATTGCGGTAACGGGCTGTGTCGCACAGCAAGAAGGAGAAAATATTCTCGAACGCGCCCCAGTGGTTGATGTGATTATAGGGACCCAGGCGATTGAGAAGCTCTTGGTGGCTATCGAGGTGTCCGAGGAGCGCGACGAGTCCTACGTCGACATAAACCCTTACGATAATGTTTCATTTCCGCTCGGGATTGTAAAACGAACAGACAGCATCAAGGCGTATATAACTATTATTGAGGGTTGCAATGACTTCTGTTCGTTTTGTGTGGTTCCGTATACACGTGGTCGGGAAAGGATGCGCCCGGCAGCTGAGATAGTTGAAGAAGCGACAGAACTCGCATCTGCAGGGCACCGAGAGGTGCACCTGCTTGGGCAGATCGTCAATCATTATCATGCACCTGACATTGAAGGATTCGATTTCCCAGAATTACTCCAGCGTCTACAGGACGTTACTGGAATTGATCGGATCCGGTTTGCAAGTCCGCACCCGAGGCACGTGGGCGCGCGGATGATAGAGGCGGTTGGAACACTGCCAAAGGTATGCAAGCATTTGCATTTGCCGGTGCAGTCAGGGTCTACGCGCGTGTTGGCACTGATGCGACGCCGGCATACCCGAGAGCGGTACCTTTCTTTGATTCGTGATATTCGGCAGCAGATTCCAGAGATCAATTTGTCGACAGACCTGATAGTGGGGTTCCCAGGCGAGTCGATCGCAGATTTTGAGGATACTTTGAGTCTTGTGAGCGAAGTTCAATACCATAATATTTTTTCTTTCAAATACTCTGAGAGGCCTCAGACATTAGCGAGTCAAAGAATGGCTGAAACTGTTTCAGAGGGCGAAAAATCAAGACGTCTGACTGAACTTCAAACGCTTCAGAACAAGATCCAGTTATCCCTACACCGCCAAATGATTGGTCGTGTATGTGAGGTTCTTGTAGATTCGAAGAGTCGTCGTCGGGATGGTGAATTTTGCGGGCGGACAAATGGAAACGTTATCGTTAATTTCCCTGCAGCTGAAAATTGTATCGGTAGGTTTGTGGCTGTAGAAGTTAGGCGGGCTGGGCCTAATAGCGTATGGGGTGAGCAGGTATCTTCTTAGCCGTATTTGATTTTTTTGGAGCAGACCTAATGCAAATAGAGATGACGATTAAGGGATTGATGGTCGACCCGGTGACGAGTATGCCGATTGTTGTGTTGCGAGATGAGAGCGGGGGACACTCACTGCCAATATGGGTTGGTGTTTTTGAAGCTAATGCGATTGCCTTGCAAATTGAGAATGTCACGTCGCCAAGACCTATGACCCACGACCTCATTCGCGATGTTATTTCTAACTTCAAAGGGGTTGTTGAAAAGGTCGTGATTAGCAGTTTGAAGGAGAGCACTTTTTACTCATTCATCTGCATTAGGATTGGCGAACAGTTATCGGCGATTGACTCAAGGCCTAGTGATGCGATTGCTCTTGCGCTTAGAGTCGGCGCTCCGATTTTCGCGGAAGAGTCCGTGCTGAGTGATGCGAAAAATGTCGAACTGAATCCAGACAAAGGCGATTCTGAGCGACTTTCAAAGTGGTTGGAAAATTTAGATCCTGACGAATTGGGCAAGTATAAGATGTAGTAGGTTTGGATATTGTCGGCCGGCCGACAATCTGATAAGTATCTATTTTTTAATAGTTTAGATGTTTTAGTGTTTCTCACTTTGTTCTTTTAATTGTTCGTAGCATGTTGCATTCTTGACACGTCGAGACCGCGTTTCTACAATACGGCCAATCCTCATGCGTGTTGCCTTCGGTGCCTCGTTTTTTTCTAACTCCTTCTTTGTGCAGCGTGGTTCATGATTGTTGCCATCGCTAATCAAAAGGGTGGCGTAGGGAAGACGACTACAGCGATCAACTTGGCTGCCGCGCTGGCTCTGCGCGGAAAGCCGACACTACTGATCGATCTCGACCCGCAGGGCAACAGCACGTTGTCTTTTATTGATCGCCAAGATATTAGTCGGACGATTTATGATGCGATCGTCGATCCGTCATGTCCGATGTCAGACGTTATCAGGCCAGCGAACCAGGAACATCTGTCCGTTGCCCCCGCGCGCATTGCGCTGGCGAAATTAGAAGCCAGGCTTGTGGGCGAGATCGATGCGCATTTTCGTTTGAAAGATCGATTGAGTTCACTCAAGAAACAATTCCCGAATATTGTAATTGACTGTCCGCCAACACTTGGCCTTCTGACGGTTAATGCTTTGGTGGCGGCGACGCATCTTTTAATACCTATACAAGCTTCCTACTTTGCTTTGGAAGGCACAGACGACCTACTTGAGACGATAGAGAAGGTTCGCGGTAGAGCCAATCCGAACCTACGGATTTTGGGTGTGCTTATCACGATGATGGATAAGCGGACGTCAATCGCCCGCGATATTCGGAAGCAGATAAGAAAGGTTTTTGGTCAAAAAGTCTTTCGTACTGTCATTTCTAAAAATGTTCGGCTGGAGGAGAGCCCTGCATATCGAGAATCTATTTTTAGTTTTGCTCCAGATTCGCGTGGGGCGGCCGACTATTACAGTTTGTGTGAGGAGGTGATGGACCGTGCCTAGGCGTGGGCTGCCGCAAGATATGAAAATGCGCCACGACGAACATTACGTCGAGACGTTGGCTGCATCATCTGGTGCTCCGGTTGGTCGCTTGGTGTCCATCGAGCAGGTCGATCCAAACCCAAATCAACCGCGGCAGATTATGGGCGACTTGTCCGAATTGATGGCTTCAATTGCTGAGAAAGGTGTGATTGAACCGTTGATTGTTCGGCAGCAGGCATCGAGGTTTCAAATCATTGCCGGGGAGAGACGCTATCAGGCGTCTGTGCGTGTGGGTTTGACAGAGGTTCCAGTAATCATTCGGGATGTTGACGATTCTGAAGTGATCGAGATCGCTCTTATCGAAAACATTCAACGCAAAGAATTGAGCGCGTTTGAAGAATCAGAAGCACTGTACATGCTGGCTGATAGGTATAGCCACACGCATGAGCAGCTTGCCCGGAGACTTGGCAAGTCAAGGACTTCTATAACCGAATCGCTGACGCTGCACTCAATGCCAGATGATGTTAAGTCTCTATGTCGCCTTGCTGACATAACGTCAAAGTCTCTTTTGCTGGAGATTATTAGGCAGGGAGACGCTAAGAAGATGGTTGCTTTCGTTGAAAAGATAACCAGGGGTGGAGGCGTAACGCGGGCTAAGGCGCGACAGGTTTCAGCAGCAGCCAAACGGCGATCTGTTAAGTCAAGGCCATTTATTTATAACTTTAGGGCGCCAAGCAAGGCGTTTAGCATGCGACTGGCTTTCCGGAAATCCCGCGTTCCACGAGGCGAGCTGATAGAGGCGCTGGAAGCCATCGTCAGGGACCTGCGCGCTGAAACAAATGATAAATAAAAGGGTCACATAACATATGTTATCGGACTCACAATAATTATCGATTGACGCGCAGCGCTCTATCCTTCCTGTCTTTGCAGGTGATTGGATTTTGTGCCCGAACTTGGTGTGCGTGCGTAGTCCGTCGTTTGTTTTTATTGCACATTGGACGCGTTATATTTCTGAGACGAATAGGCAGTTCGCTCCGATTCGCCGATAATTAGTTTAGGGAACGGGTTTGAACATTATTCATCGGTACATCATTCGTGAGGTCATACCGCCATTCCTCTTGAGTTTGGTTGTTCTCACCTTTCTTTTAATGCTGCCACCAATCATGGAGGTGGCAGAAGATCTAATCGCTAAAGGAGTCGACGGATTTACGATCGTCCGGATGATGCTGACGCTTCTTCCACAGGGGCTTGGCGTGACGATACCAATGGCGATGTTGGTTGGCATACTCATGGGAATGGGTAGGCTTTCGGGCGATAGGGAAACCGTAGCGATGCAGGCGTGTGGGATTAGCATCTTTCGGATTCTCGCTCCGGTTATGGCGCTCTCCACAGTCGGTGCAGCAGTGACGTGTTATATCTTGGTTGTGTCGCTTCCGGATGCGAATCAAGCATTCCGAGAGCTTAGCTACACAACCATCGCAAATCGTGCCGAAGGCGAAGTCAGGCCTCGAGTGTTCCACGACGATTTTCCAGACGTCATGCTCTACGCGCAGGAGGTTGCCTTAGATGGCAGCGGCTGGGCGCAGGTCTTCCTTGCCGACACGTCAAAGGCTGACCAGCCGACTGTCTATCTTGCGGAACGGGGTCGTGTGGCGATTGATCGTGAGAATAGAACCGTCGACGTCGTGCTTGAGCGTGGGACGGGACATCGGAGTGATCCTGCCGCCCCAGGAGAGTATGAGATTCATGAGTTCGAAGAATTAATCATAGGACTCAACGCAGAGACAGCGTTTCCTCGGTCTGGTCCTCAACGGGGGCTTGCGGAATTAACAATTCCGCAATTGCAGACCGAGGCCGAACTGATGGCCTCTATGGGACAATCAGCACACCAACCCATCATGCATGTTCATCGAAAGTTTTCGATTCCCATTGCGTGTCTTGTCTTTGGGTTGTTGGGCGTAGGTTTCGGAGTGACTAGTCGAAAAGACGGGCGTCTAGCGAGTTTTGCGCTTGGGATTGGGGTCATTTTTGCGTACTACGTAGTGATGTATACGAGTGAAGCAATGGCTAAGGGGCAGTTGGTGTCGCCGCACCTTGCCATGTGGATTCCGAATATATCGCTTGGACTTGCCGGGATGCTATTGCTTTTTTGGCGTTCTCGATCCGTTGAGCGCCGTTTTAGCATCCCCTTTCTACCACAGCGTGATTCACGTCGCCAGGACGTTGACAATGAACCGACCGAAAGTGGCGACAGTGACACTTCCCCACTTATCAAACTGTCACCGGGTAAACTTTCAGGCTTCAAATTGCTGGATTGGTATGTGACGCGTTTTTATCTGACTTGGGTTTTTTTGGCTTTCATAGGCTTGCTTGGCATTTTCTATATATCGACGTTTATTGACTTGTCAGACAAACTGTTTAAAGGCCAGACGACCGGAGTGATGCTGCTCGAATATTTTTGGTACGCGACCCCGCAGTTCATGTACTACGTGTTACCGATCTCCGCGTTGGTCTCTACATTGGTGACGGTGGGCGCACTCACTAAAACTAGTGAATTGACAGTGATGAAAGCATGCGGGATAAGCCTCTATCGAATGGCATTTCCTATTTTCATATTTAGTTTCGTCTGGAGTGGTTGTCTTTTCATAATGAGTGAAACATTTCTTGCGGAGTCGAATCGCCGGGCAGAAAATATGAATCATCGTATTCGAACGGGGCTCAGCCAAACAGTTGATGTTCTTAATCGCCAATGGCTTGTTACCGACGCTGGGGATATCTATCACTATCTGAACTTTGATCCCAACGAAGATCGCGTAAATAACCTATCTGTGTATGAGTTTGGCAATGATGCGTGGTTCTTGGATCGACGGACATATGCTTCATCGGCAACATATCGAAATGGCTGGGAAGGCGAAAACGTTTGGACACGGGATTTCGGTGTGGTAGCCGACACACTGAGATATGAGATTGCGTCGCAACAGGCCTTGCCGTTTCTATTACCGCCAGATTTTTTTATTGCAGAGGCCCCTGAGGCAGATCTGATGAGTTACCAGGAGCTTTCTGGGTACATCGGCGACCTTAGCGAGAGAGGATTCGATGTCGTAAGTCTTGTTGTCGATTTACATCGAAAGGTTTCATTTCCGTTTGTAACGTTTATTCTTACGTTGATCGCGGTTCCGTTTGCGGTCACTACTGGTCCGAGGGGCGCACTCTATGGTGTTGGTGTCGGTATAGGGATTGCGTTTACTTATTGGATTGTCTTGAGCGTATTTGGTGCGTTTGGCAGCGCAGGAGTCTTGGCTCCCGCTCTTGCGGCGTGGGCTCCGAATCTTTTATTCGGAGCCTCGGCAGGTTATTTCCTGTTAACTGTAAGGACCTAGGGCACTGGTAATCTTTCATTCCTGGCCAAAAACTAGTTCTGAGACCCTAAACTCCCCTGAACTATTTCGTTCGTAATTGACAGTGTCGGCAACAAACAACAGGCTATCGATACGTGATGCCAGCTCATCCAAATTGTTTGTATGGCCAATCGGAGCAAAGTCGCGGATGTTTAGCCGTACACGTCGTTCCCTTTGGCTCGCATAAAACGAATGGCGCCAGCGGCGTTCCTCATCAGCTGCACTTCTTAGCTGTGCTGAGATACGCATGGGTTTTGATGCTCTTACAAGAAATTCAATAGACATTTCTGACGTTATGTCCCCCGGTTCCATGTTGTAAACCATGGCTGCATAAGTCGTCGGCGAGTTACCCAGGGTATAGGTCATGGTTGGACCGTTTTCGTTGATGTTGAGCGTGACCTGGCTGTCAGGATGCTGTTCCGTACGCCAGAATGTGGGACTGGCTATGTGATTAATGCGAAAAGCTGCCGATAGCGTATCGTCTGGCTCGTGACTGCCAACAAAGATAGGGTTACTGACGATCCACGGTAGCTCGCTTTCTTCGTGATTTTCAGAAAGATATCCTTCTACGCGGTAGACTGCAGAGACATCATTACTCGCCGCGGTATATGCAAGTTCAAGATTCGTAGATTCGACAACGGGTGTTCCATTCTGAAGCAAACGTAGGACTGCCCCAGCAGGTCCATTAATTTTTGCGATGAGTTGAAGGTCTTCGTTACCTGAAATACTGCCTCCCATTCCGACAATTGTTTGATTTGGTAGCCTGCCAAAAAACATGAATTCCGGCGGGGTGGCTTGGCTTTCGACGCTACTGTAAAAACGTCCGGACTGTATGCTGGCAAGGAGATTGCGAGCATCTATACCTGCGTCGTGAGTTTGGCCACGGTCAACGTGTACCCGAAGTCCGAATAGACGGAACAAATCCTCGTACCAGGGAAATCTAAAAACAAGACCTCCGGTGTACCCTTCGTCGCCCGTTCCGGTAGCGAGTCGCGCATGGGCATCTAATCCTGCCAGCCCGACTACCGGGCCGTTTGAGGCCATCGCATCCCACATATTTATTGCGTCGGTAGGCCGATATAGCAGTGAATTTAAACTCCCGACCGGACGAAGCCAATAATGAACGCTGGCTGACAACAAGGACATGACGCCTGAGCCGCGCCACTGAGTATCGCCATTGATCCACTCGATCGCATCAACTGGCAGTGTAAAGTCTTGCCATCTGAGTTCCTCGCGCGGGGAATACGGATGGGCAATGATTCCAAAACCACCTAAACGTCGAACGTCTTCGACGACCCCTTTGGGGTCCCCGCCCAAC
>CAZWKO010000034.1:0-1281 GCA_964634925.1 uncultured Vicinamibacteraceae bacterium | reverse complement strand
ACGGTGTCCGAGTCATACCAATCGCGATGTAATGTCCGGAGTCGGTGCTTATTTCAACGCCATTGAGAATTAAGACGTCGCCAATGTATCGAGGCGGAATACTTTTGGTGCCGTCTCCGTGGTCCGTTAGAATTACGAAATCAAGATCCGCAGCGCGAGCAGCTGTCGCAATCTCCTCGACAGTGCCTCCTCCGTCAGATTCAATACTGTGCACATGGAAGGCGCCACGGTATTGATATCCGCCTGATGTTAAAGAGTCAATTACGATTGGATTTTCGGGTAGCGTCCAATAAATCAAAAGGAAAACGGCGACCATGCTTGCCGCCGTTCTTGATAAATAATTCCCGTGCGGCATACTGCCTTATCTCCACTAGAGCGAAACGACTAAATTAAAACGAGCCTGCCGTTCTACTAGAGGAAACAGAGTCAGCCGGGATTAGAGCCCGGCTGCATTACGAAGGGACTCTGCTTTATCTGTGTGCTCCCATTTGAATTCAGGTTCTGTTCGACCGAAGTGTCCAAAGGCTGCCGATTTACGGTAAATCGGTCGCCTGAGCTCAAGTGTTTCGATAATTCCTTTCGGTTTTAACTCAAAATTCTCTCTGACGAGCTCACTGATCTTAGCTTCATCGATGTTGCCTGTACCGAATGTTTCTACAAGTACAGAGACTGGATCGGCGACCCCAATTGCGTAGGCCAGCTGAACCTGTACCCGATCGGCCAGGTTTGCAGCCACACAGTTTTTCGCAATGTATCTGGCCATATACGTGGCGGAGCGATCAACTTTTGTGGGGTCTTTACCAGAAAATGCACCGCCGCCATGCGGTGCCATTCCACCGTAAGTATCGACAATGATTTTTCGTCCTGTAACTCCGGCGTCTCCATGAGGTCCGCCGGTTACAAATCGGCCCGTTGGGTTGATATGGATTTTTGTATTCGCATCCATCAATTCTTCGGGGACAATTGTTCTAATTACCTCACGTTCGATGTCGCTACGCAACTGTTCAGTTGAGATGGAGTCACTATGTTGACTTGATACAACGACGGCATCAATACGTTTTGGAGAATCGCCTTCATACTCCACGGTCACTTGTGACTTCCCGTCTGGTCGGAGGTAATCTAGGCGGCCTTCGCGCCGCGCGTTGGAAAGTCCTCGCACGAGGTGATGCGACATCATGATTGGCAATGGCATTAATTCTTCGGTTTCTCTACAGGCGTACCCAAACATAAAGCCTTGGTCACCTGCCCCACCGGTGTCTACGCCCAATGCGATATCTCCTG
>CAZWKO010000033.1:0-12935 GCA_964634925.1 uncultured Vicinamibacteraceae bacterium | reverse complement strand
AGGTCGTGATCGAAACGGGAGAAGCGAGATCTTGAAACAAGTGACGTACAGGCGTAGGCTATGAACGTTCGTTAGGGTACGACAGATGCGGTTGGCAACCGTTTTTCGGATAAAGTCATGTGCGAAGGAGAGACCAAATGGGTGCGAGACGACCTGATCGAAGAAATTTCTTAGAAGGCAGCGTCGCAATGGCTGGTGGTTTGACCTTGGGAGCCGTAGAGCCGGTGCTCGGCCAGACAACAGCATCTGGTGGATTCATTAAGGGCAACGAAGAACTAGTGCTCTATGGCGAACGTTCTCAGCACGTGACATCGGTACGCATGGCGCATCCGCCCAATGGTAGGCCGTCGCCTGATGCGTATGGGAAGTATTTTCATATTGCGGCCCCGCTTCAGGATTCGGTGGGCACGATCACGCCATCCTCGCTCCACTTCGTGGGGACCACCCGTGGTTCCTTCATTCCGGACATCGACCCTCAGGAACATCGTCTCATGATTCACGGCATGGTGGACCGTCCGTTGACCTTCACCATGGAGGACCTGAAGAGGCTCCCTTCCGAAACGCGTCCCCATTTCATCGAATGTGCAGGGAACCGGTCGAGGCCTCAATATAAGACAGTTCAGGAAACGCACGGAATGACTAGCTGCGCCGAATGGACCGGAGTCCCCCTCTCTTTGCTGCTCAAGGAAGCTGGTGTTAAAGATTCGGCACCCTGGATCGTGTGTGAAGGGGAAGAGGAAGTGAAGGGCGCGTCGAGTATTCCGATGGAAAAAGCCATGGACGACTGTTTGGTGGCCTATGGCATGAATGGTGAAGCGGTGCGCCCCCAGAACGGATTTCCACTGCGGTTACTAGTTCCCGGTTTCGAAGGCATCTTCAATACCAAGTATCTCAGACGAATCAAGGTCGTGGACCGGTACTACATGACGTACAACGACTATGGGCACCTTAATCGGCGTGATGATGAAGTCGGTGCTGCGCTGGGGATGTTGATCGGACCGAAATCGGTCATCACCTTTCCGTCTGGCGGACAGCAATTGCCCGAGCGCGGATTTTACGAGGTTAGTGGTTTAGCCTGGTCAGGTGGCGGCGCCAATAGTAGAGTGGAGATATCCACCGATGGCGGTCGACGGTGGGAGGACGCTGAGATTCAAGGAACGGCGTATCCCATGTCGCATACTCGGTTTAGCTATCAATGGACGTGGGACGGACAAGAGACAGAACTGCTATCCCGTTCCACAGACGACACGGGACAGGTTCAACCGACGCGAGCTCAAATCGCCGAGTTCTTCGGCGAACGTGTGGATGATGAGTCTTTTCGTGTGCGGGGTATGGACAATTCTGTCCAGCCGTGGAGGATTGCCAGTGATGGGAGCGTGCACAATGCGATTACTTAGGTTTCTCGCGTTGTTCATGTTCCTCGGGAGTACTGCGGTGGCGCAGTCTCCCACGTATGGTGTGGGAAGTACCCCAAGCGAAGAAGAAATCCGAGCCTGGGACATCGCCATTAGTCCGACGGGGGAGGAACTTCCGCCTGGGCGCGGAACCTCGAATGAAGGCGAGTTGGTGTATCGGCGGCAATGCGCGTCATGCCATGGAGTGGATGGAGAAGGAGCTGGCGCTCCCAGGTTGGTCAAGCGTGACGAACCCCAGGTCGACCCTTGGGACTACGGGCGAATACTGGCTATCCGCTCGCCGTACGCCACGGGTGTGTGGGATTACATCAACCGAGGCATGCCGGTTAATCGAGAGGGAACTCTCACCGCTGATCAGGTCTACGCGCTGACTGCCTATTTGCTCTATCTAAACGATGTAATTTCTGAGGACGACGTGGTTGACGACCAGAACCTGGCGAAGATTGAGATGCCAAATCGGAATAACTTTGCCGACCTGCCGGATTGGAAACGCGGGATGCAGCGGTTTCCAGGCTACCCGTTCTAGATACATGGAACGTGCCATCGTTCGATGCGATAGACGGCAGACCCCTATTGTTAACGGTGCGGTGATTCCCGTTGACGGTGGAGATACCTCCAGAATGTATTGAGGCCCATTCGGAGCAGCCTAAGGGCCAGCTGTTACTACGTAAGTCTGCCAAAACAAGAAAAGTCCATCGGTGCTGACGGTGTTAATGCCGTAATCCTCCGGCAAGTTGTGTCCCACGAAGACGTCAGGGCTGATGATTCCAGTTTCAGAGATGTCAGTCAGGTTTAGAGATAAAGCTCCAATGCATCACGGAAGCATGTTGAATCGCTCACCTAGTCGAGGAGGTTTGTGCAGAACTCCAACATGTCTGTTCTGGACTCCAAGCGTTATCATTCGGTCATGGGGACGTTTACTAGAATCCCGGTCGTGGCAGTCACATTGAAAACGCGAGGTCTGACCCAGTTGATCACGCTGGTGCTCCTGGTTGCGGTGCTCGCCAGTGGTGAATTGCTGACCGCGAGTACGATACCAGTCACGTCACGCCACGGGATGGTTGTCGCTGCAGAACCGTTGGCAACGGCGGTTGGACTTCAAGTATTACGCGACGGCGGCTCTGCGATCGACGCCGCCGTTGCGACGGCGTTTGCTCTGGCGGTCACGTATCCACAAGCGGGAAATTTAGGTGGCGGCGGATTTATTATTTTTCGCCCGACAGCAGGCTCTTCGGTGGCGTACGATTTTCGTGAAACAGCTCCGGCCGCTTCATCACCGTCTATGTTCTTGGTTGATGGAGTGTACGATGGCGACCGGCATCACAATAGCCACATTGCTGTTGGTGTGCCTGGTACTGTTGCAGGGTTGTATCTAGCTTGGTCCGATCATGGGCGGTTGCCGTGGCAGCGCCTTGTGGCTCCTGCTATTGACCTTGCTCGCAACGGCTTTCTCGTGTCACATGACTTTGCGGCTTCTTTGGCTGCGGTGCTGCCACAGATGGCCTCATATGAAGCTTCGTTGCAGCAGTTTTCTGATGATGGCGAACCCTACGAAGCGGGTGACCGTTTCGTTCAGGAAGAGTTGGCTGGCACACTCGAACGGATTGCAACTGAGGGCCCAGCGGGATTCTATAGTGGTCGTACCGCTCAGTTGATTGTGGCAGAAATGTTGGCCAACGGCGGGCTAATTACAAAGAATGACCTAAGCAACTATCGACCTCACCGTAGTACACCTGTCCGAACGAGTTATCGAGGGCACGAGATTATTTCAATGCCACCCATCAGTTCTGGCGGGACAGCGCTTGTTCAGATGCTGAATATCTTGGAGGGCTATAGTCTAGGTGAGTTCGGTTTTGGTTCTGCCCAGACCGTTCACGTCATGACCGAGGCAATGAGACGCGCATTTGCTGATCGCGCCCGTTATCTCGGTGATCCGAGGTTTAACCCGATGATGCCGATTTCCCGGTTGGTGTCTAAGCCGTATGCTGAAGAGTTGCGTGCGACTATTCAACTGGGTCGTGCCTCTCACTCTTCACCGTTGTCATTTGAGTGGCCCACTGAAGGCACTGAAACAACCCATTTGTCGGTCGTAGATGCTGAACGGCAAGCTGTTTCGTTGACGTACACGCTTGAGCAACTATATGGATCAAAGATTGTTGTCCCGGGTGCTGGTTTCTTACTGAACAACGAAATGGGAGACTTTAATCCAGCTCCAGATATGACCGATGTACAAGGACGAATCGGAACGGAACCCAATCTTGCGAGTCCAGGGAAACGCATGCTTTCGAGCATGACACCGACCATCGTTGAGAAGAATGGTGAGCTTTTGATGGTCACGGGGAGTCCAGGTGGCCGGACGATTATCAACACCGTATTACAGACAATCGTTAACGTCATCGATTTCGGCATGAATATTCAAGAAGCCGTTGACGCACCGAGATTTCATCACCAATGGTTGCCTGATCGCATCAGTTACGAACGGGACGGGCTATCACCTGATACGTTGACGCTTCTCGAATCAAAAGGGCATAGATTCGTGGCAGTAGACCGTCAGGGAGCGGTGCAGGCCATTCGATATGACGCTAACACAGACATTCTTGAGGGGGCCCCAGACCGGCGTAGGGCCGGCAGTACCGCACTGGGTTATTAATCGTCGTATGCAGCAGTGACTTTTGAGCGAGAGGATTGCATTTCCTAGTGAAAGTTGAACACAACCATCGGGGTGGAATCGTGGCAAGGCAGCTAATAGGGGGTGTCGTGCTTGCGTGGCTGTTTTGCACCGGTCTGGTTGGCTGTGGACCGGGTCCAGTCGACGTCGGCCCACCCGCAGATGTGATTTTCTTCGGCAGTAACATCGTCACGATGGACCCGAACCAGCCGACGGTCGACGCGGTGGCGGTTCAGGGCGAGACGATCGTGGCGGCCGGTGCTTTCGATGATGTAATGGTTTTTCAAGACGCGTCGACCCGAGTGGTGAATCTTGGGGATGGCGCCTTGCTGCCAGGTTTTATCGATGCGCATGGTCACTTCCTCGGCGCAGGGCGTGCCTTGGAGGCGCTGTCGCTCCACTCTCCACCGGTTGGTGACGTCAACAATATCGACGATATTGTCCAGAAGATCGAAGAGTGGATTGTCGAGAAGCGCATACCGCCGGGCGAGGTCGTCACGGGAAGGGGATACGACGATTCGCTGCTTGCAGAGGGCCGCCATCCTACGGCCGAAGATCTCGATCGTGCGTCAACCGACCACCCGATTGTCCTGACCCACGTGTCTGGGCACCTGAGCGCAGTGAATTCGGCGGCACTTGAAGCGAGCGATGTTACGGCCAATACAGCGAACCCTGCCGGTGGTCACATTCGCCGTGTCGAAGGCTCGAGGCAGCCCAATGGCGTTCTAGAGGAAGGGGCGAGCCGGCTGATCAGAGTTGGTCGCGGGTCAACGCGAACTGCGGATGAAACTGACGCATTGATTCGGAAGTCTATCGATGTCTATACGGCCTATGGAACCACCACGATTCAAGACGGTGGAACCAATCCAGAGTTCGTTGAAGTGCTTCGCGCTGCCGCAGACCGTGAGGCGTTGGGCGCGGATGTTGCTGCGTTCGTACGTGTTGGCTCGATGCAGGACATCGACGCCCTACAATATGAGCAGGCCTATCGCAGAGGTTTTCGCGTGGCAGGCGTTAAGTTGATGTTGGACGGTTCGCCGCAGGGCCGAACAGCCTGGGTCACCGAACCGTATGAAGAAGGACCACCCGGAGCCGGGCCAGGTTATCGTGCGTACGGTACGATGAATCCGGACCTGTACAAGACGTGGTCGGCTGCGCTGATTAGACGCGGTGTGCCGTTCCTCGCCCATGCAAACGGTGATGCAGCAATGGACCTCATGCTAGATGGGGTCGACGAGGCGCTCGCCGACATGGATACGGAGCCGGATCATCGGTCTGTGATTATTCATGCGCAGCTTATGCGTGCCGACCAATTAGACCGCGCCGCCGTACTGAACGTTGTCCCCTCCTTTTTTTCAGCACACGCGTTCTTTTGGGGTGATTGGCACCGCCGGAGTTTTGGCGAGGAGCGGGGCAACAATGTCAGTCCGGTCCGCTGGGCGATTGACCGAGATGTGAATTTCACCGTGCACAATGATGCCCCCATTGTTCCACCGAACATCATGCGACTGGTGTCGATCACCGTCAATCGTAGAACCCGCAGTGGTCACGTGCTCGGACCGCACCAGCGGGCTACGATTAAAGAAGCGTTGCACGCGGTTACGCTCGGGGCGGCGTATCAGTACTTCGAGGAAGATATCAAAGGCTCGATTACCGTCGGAAAGCAAGCGGACCTGGTTATTCTCGAGGCGAGCCCGTTGACGATCGATCCAGCTCAACTCGAACACGTTCAGATACTCGAAACGTTCGCCAGAGGCCGGTCAGTGCACCGGCGTTGAAGCCGGCTCGATCGGCATTTCTTCCATGTTCCTGGAGACGCTATCGGAGTGAATAGGTGTCAGGAACCCGTCGAACCAAAACCGCCGGTTCCACGATCAGTGTCAGTTAATCCATCGACCTCCTCGACTTCTACCGTCCAGCGTTTCTGGACTACGAGTTGGGCGATACGCATCCCGCGAGTGACGTGGAAAGTCGTGGGTCCGTGATTAATAAGCACGACACCGACTTCACCCCGATACCCTTCGTCAATTGTTCCAGGTGTATTGAGCACGGTGACAGCGTGCTTCAGGGCCAACCCGCTTCTCGGGCGAACCTGTGCTTCAGTGGCTTTCGGGAGTTCAATAGCCACTCCCGTCGACACCAGGCAGGCCACGCTAGGGTCGAGGGTGACGTCTTCGCAGGCGTGAAGGTCCAGACCGGCGTCGCCAGGATGCGCGTATGCTGGGATGATGGCGTCGGAGTTGAGACGCCTGATTCGTAGTTTCATGGTTCATGATAACCAGAAGGTAGAACGGTGACTCTCGGAAAACCTTGGTAAGGAGGTTGTATGCGTCTGACATGTGCATTGGTGGTAGTGAGTGCAGGATGGTATTTATATCGCCGACTGGTGTGGCCGAACGCGCGGAGCGAATTCAGGCGGAGAGCGCAGCCGAGGAACCATTTCGTGTCATAGGCAACATCTATTATGTCGGCGGCCAATATGGCTCCTACCTCATCACCACACCGGAGGGCCACATTCTCCACGATACGGGTACTGCCGACATGCACGAGCTCATTGTCTCGAACGTTGAGAAACTCGGGTTTGACATCCGGGACATCCGGGTCATGATCTCGAGCCATGCGCACTGGGACCACATCGAGGGACATGCGGCGATGAAGCGAGTGACCGGAGCACAGGTTGTTGCGCTCGGCGGTGACGCCGTGGCGCTTCGATCAGGTCAGGACAATTCGGCTCTTGGGGCTAGAGGCTGGGAGCCTGTCGCAGTGGACCGTGTGGTCGAGGACGGCGACACAGTTAACATGGGAGGGATGACGTTGCGTGCCCTGTGGACGGGGGGCACACACAAGGAGCCACGATGTGGATGACAACTGTCGAGGAGAACGGGCAGACGTTTGACGTTGCCTTTCGTGGCGGCGAGATCCCGAACGACGGAGTGCCACTTGTCGATAACCCGAGGCACCCAACCGTCGTCGAAGACACGCGGCGAACCCTACGCCGGCTCAAGGAACTCTCGCCCCCCGATCTTTTCTTACACAATCACGCGAGGGAAACATCCTCCGAACTGAACCCGGATCTTCCCGTCAACCCGAACTGTGCGAGCTGTCTCGACGCTGAGGGATGGATGGCGATGGTGGCCAGCGCCGAAGCAAGATTTCAGTCGATGCTGACGGAACGGTAGACAAGCCCTGTGTTGCGTTAGGTCAGACAGCATTTTTTGAATTTGCGCCCGCTTCCGCATGGGCAAGGTGAGTTTCGTCCAAATCGTAGTCGTGGTTGCGTCAACTCACGCTTGAACTGAGCTGCCCGGGTGATTAAGTTCTGATTAAAGACCTGCTCAAGCATTTCGTAGAGATGCGGATGTTTGCGCTGCATCATTCCAGGGCGCTCGAAGAAGTATTCGGAGGTGACCGCGAAGAACTCTGCTTCATTGGTGAGGGCGTACCGATCGATGTCAGATTGGCCTCCTTCGATCTCGGCCATTTTGCGGCGCACGAGGTCAAGCCACGGTCCTAGGGATTGACGGTCGAGTCCTACACTGGGCACCCCGTCGATTACGCCGTCAGATTTGTCGACAAGATGGGCGAACTCATGAACACCGACATTGCGTTTATCTGCTGCATTTCTGAAACCTTGGAGAAGGTCGGGTTGGGACAAAATCATTAGCCGGTTGAGACTGCCGGTTCCCACCATCCCCAAAATTCCCTGTCCAGCCTGGTCGCCAAATCGAAAGTGTTCGTCAAATCGGTTTGGGTAGATGAGAACCTCATTGATTTGGTCCCACTCCCAGTCTGGGAATCCGAAGATGGGAATGATGGCGCTTGCAGCAGTCAGAACACGGGTCGTTGTGTCGAGTTGGAGGCGAATGCCGGTTACACGTTTCTCTCCGAGAAATAGCTGTACCTGTTGTCGAAAGCGGACCTGGTCAGGCGGTTCGAGAACTCGAAAGAAGAGGACCTCTCGTTGTAACACGGCTTCCCATTCCGCGGGAAAGGGTTCGTTGAGGATGCTGCGACGACGACGAATGCTTCCGGTCCGCCAGCGATAAACAGCAACAGGAGGAAATAGAGCGAGCCCGTACGTCACAGCTACAGGACGACCTGCCTGAATAAGTACCAGTGCTAGGAGTAAAGATATGAGTAACGCAATTCCGGACACTGCGAGCGCCCAGACCCGGGTTCGCCGTTCCCAGGCGATGAGAGAATCCAGTGTCAGCTTCTTTCCCGCGGCTCTTTCGCTCACTTACGGTGAAACCGAGCCAGAGAACTCGATCGTGATCTGAGGGCGAACCCGGAGCATGCCGAGCATGACCGTGGGGGGCTCCACGCCGTAGTCAGTCATGTCGATTCGCACCTCGCCTTCGATTTCGGCGCCCGACCCAGCCGGCGTCAGCTGGAGTGACACGGTCACTGCCTTGGTGGTATCCAGAATGGTCAATGATCCGGCAGCCTGCGCGCCTTGGGGAGTGACATCGTAGCTCTCCATTTCGAAGGTGATCTCGGCGTGTTCGTCTGGACGCATCGCCTCCATCAAATGTTCGGTCATTTCTTCGTTTGGACACGTGAACTCAGCCACGGGTACTGTCAGCATCACTCCCTGTACTCCAGACGCGAACCCGGGCGCTGCGCTGCCGCCACCGGCGGTCAGTGTGGCAGTACCGGTCACTTCACAGGTCCAGCCCCGGATTGTGGAGTTTCCTGAGACGGCGAAATCCACAGTAGACTGGGCCGCCGTCTGAGGAACGAATACGAAAGTAAATGCGAGAGTAATTACGAAACCAAGTAGGAGTTTCATGGCATGTTTCCTTACAACCCGAAGCCGAAACCGCTCTCACGCATCATGACCGGATTCTTTCCTTCCATGACCAGCCGAGAGGTGATTTGGTCAACTGCAGCGGTGCGTGTCTGTCGCATCGCTATCTGAAGTTCCGCATGCAGCAGGTCGATGACCTTTGCGGTGCCGTCCTCTCCAAAGCCACCGAGACCCCAGACATACGGTCGACCGATGCCGACTGCGTCGGCGCCGAGTGCCAGCGCTTTAAAGATATCTGTACCGCGACGCACGCCGCTGTCAATGAAGACTGGCACCCTACCTCGGACTGCCCGCACCACTTCTGGTAGTGAGTCAATTGACGACCAGAGACTGCTCTCTGCACGTCCCCCGTGATTGGACACAAAGATACCGTCGGCACCACTCTCTACTGCTAGCTCTGCTTCTTCGGCGGTGACGATCCCCTTGAGTACCAGTTTCATTTGGGTGGTGTCCTTGAGCCGTTTTACATAGTCCCAATCGTAGGGATACCGCTCTCCTTGTGGGCCCTCCAAGCCAGCCCGCATCGGCCGCTGATAATCTGGTTGATGGTTGTGGCAGTTTTGACACAAGGCGCCTTCGTAGCCGTCACCTTGCAACGTTCGGCGCTGGAGTTCACGGTTGCTGCCACCGAGCAGGTCTATCGTCCAGACTAACACTGGGCATCCGGCTGACTCGACGCGTTCGATTACGCGCTTATTGACGTTGAAATCTGACGCGGTGTAGATCTGGAACCAGTGCGGTTCCCCACGAGCTTCCGCGATCTCGTCGTATGACTGTGAACTCTGGTGAGACTGCATCTGGAGAATACTGTGTGTTCCGGCTGCCCTGGCTGCGCCCGCCTCTCCCTCTGTGTGATACGCCTCGAGACTGGCCACCGGACACAGAAAGAGTGGGGAGGCATACTCCTTGCCGAATAGGTTTACTGACATGTCGAGGTCGGTGGTGTCGGGACCAAG
Source organism: uncultured Vicinamibacteraceae bacterium (assembly GCA_964634925.1). Taxonomy (GTDB): domain Bacteria; phylum Acidobacteriota; class Vicinamibacteria; order Vicinamibacterales; family UBA8438; genus DTWD01. The sequence continues at coordinate 3,086 of CAZWKO010000033.1, read as the reverse complement.
TCGTCTCGGTCTAATAATTAATCGGTTGAAGCCTTCCCGATTAGCCCGACGGGTTTCGAAGTCGTCGACTCCCATGTGCAGATAGTCCCAGTGCTGCGGCAGGTTATTCGCGTGAGCGATCCGTTCAAAGTCCCACACGTTGACGGCATCGTCGACCGATTCGATCATTTGGCCGGTAAACTGTTCGTTGATAGCGTCCCGCATTTGCCCCTCGGGGGCCTGTGCGAGGTTGACGTGAGACTCACTTGCGGGTGCGAGTGGCAACTCGGTGCCGCACCCGCGACACTGAAGACTTGATGGCACGGGTGTCGCGGTACGTCGTTCCGCCTCGCGTGCCAGCGCTGCCTGCCAGCTTGTCGGCAACCCGGACCCAGCCAGGCCTAACAGCGGGCTTGCCGCCAGCAGTTTGAAGAACTGACGTCGGCTTGCACCCTTGTTAAACATGTTCGTATCCCTCTTACGTGCGCTCATTCGTCGACCCCTTTAATCATTAAGTAAAACTATTGGGCGGAACAGGTCGGCGCAAGTGTAATCGAATCGGGGTGGAAAGCAACGGTAAAGAAGGTCAGTCACGCGGGTGCGCTTCGTCCCATTCGCGGGCGAGGCGTTGGGCTTCGGCAAGTTGATCAGCGGTCAGGGCGGCGGCCAACTGGTCGCGCGATTTGACAACACCTTCACGATCGATGCCAGTGAATCTTGACGCAGCGAGATCGAACCACATGTGTGCAGTTACATCGTCCTCTGGGACACCTTCGCCGTTGGCATACATAAGCCCAAGCCACAACTGCGCGTCGCCATTACCTTGGTCTGCCGCTAACCGAATCCACCGCACGGCTTCCGGATCGTCTTCTGGCACACCACGGCCGTCGGCATACATGAGCCCAAGGTTGACCTGCCCGTCGGCATCCCCCTGGTTCGCCGCTAACCGATACCACCGCACAGCTTCCACATCATCCTGCGGTACACCCCTGCCAAAGGAATATGCGAGGCCGAGGGTAACCTGCGCCTCGGCATCCTCCGCCTCTGCCAGCACGCGCAGTTCGTCGATGAACTCCTGTTGCGAGGTCAGCGGCACGCTGAACGTCACCAGTACGACCGTGACCGATAGAAGTTGTGCGAGCGATCGCATAAGGTTTCCGTATTTCTCAGTTGTTGGCTGCCCACATCGACCGTCGCCTCTACCTAATCAAGAAGACGGTCACGTAAGACCCCTTGACTAATAAACAAGGCGAAGAATACCTTGAAGCTGAAAGAGGTGAAAACAGGAGGTGTTCCCATCACCGAGAACGTTCGACAACGAATGGATCCTTGAGGGTTTTGAGGACCATCCCAGCTTCTTCACCAAGAGGATGTTCGGTGGTCTGGCCGTCTATCTGTTTGGTCGCCAGATGATGCTCCTGGTCGAACCAACAAAGAATGGCCGGTGGAAGTGGCATGGAGTGCTGATCTGCACGGAACATGCACATCAACCCTCGATCATCAAAGAGTTCGGGCAACTGGTGCCTCACGACTTTCTGAAGAAGTGGCTCTACATCGACTCGCGTCATGAGGACTTCGAACCCACGATGGAACGTGTGGCAGAAGCCATCGCGCGGGACGACCAGAGATTCGGGATTTACCCTCGCTTGAGGAAAGAAAGGGCGGGCTCACGTTGAGCAAGATGGTCGGATATGGATTGGCACAAGACTCCAGCCTTCTCTGAAGTTGCAGTCGGTTAGGCGCGGCCGTACTCCGGAGGGCTACGGCGTTACAGTGACCTTTACATAGCCATTGGTCCAGCAGCACTGGTTGCCGGAGGAACTATCGACCCGGCCGAAGTTGTCGGCGCGCACGCGGACCAGGTACTCGCCCGGCTGCCCGAAGGTTGCTGTCGTGGTCGCCATCCCCTCTGTCTCGGCCAACTCATCGGTGTGTGGGCTGAAGACGACTGAGCCCGGACCGGTGTGCTTGAACCAGTTCACGTTCAGTGCCGCAATCGGTTTGTCAGGGTCGGCCCGCCGCCGTCGGACCGCGATCGGTTCTGCCTCCCGCACGCTGTCGTCATTGATCCAGACCGTCAGGGAAAGCGGCGTGTCCACCGACGCGCTGATCGGCTCCGCGTCGATCCCGGTGGGACCCCGGCCGGCAGGGCCGTCGGGGCTGAAGCGGACCAATGGGGGGAGCGACCCCATAGCCATCGGCCATTGGAGCTGATAGGCACTGTTCTGGGCGTTTCCGGGCACGGAGAAGGTCCGTTCCTGGTTGACCAGGGTCCAGACGACGTTGTCACGGAAGCCGGCCGGCACGGTCACGGTGAACACCCCCCGATTTCGTTGCCGGCGTCTAGGCGGCTCCTCGGCACGTGCCCCGGGCGGCTCGAAGAAAGTTGGTTGCCGGCCGTCGAACTCCCCCGGTGCGATGAAGTTGTCGGGACCCTGGGGAATCTCCACTGTTTCGGTCAGGTTGAGGTTGGAGTAGCCGAACGATAGGGTGACGGTGCCATCCGTATTCTGGTACCAACCGTCGAAGAACGGAGCCACCCGAAGTCCGTTCGGCGGCAGCGGTGCAAGTGGTCGTTGTAACTGGGCTCCCAACGATGGGGAGCCGATGAGCATCGCGGCTGCGAGGCCGCCCACGAGTAATCGTCCAAACACTGTTGTTCCCTCCATCAACGCGTCGTTCCCGAAAAAGCGAAAGAGCCCCTCGATATCGAGAGGCTCTTTCGGCACAAACCAATTCCGCACGTCTCCGTGCTGCTACCTGCTAGTTGTTGTTTGCCCGCTTGGTGGCCTCTTTCGCTTCTCGCTCGGCCACCAGTTGCTCGTAGCTCTCGTCGTCGAGATGCGTCACAGCGATCCATGCATGCGACATCTCGTCCGCCGAACGGCTGCCGCTTCCCACCCACTGATTCGGATCGGGGTTCTGCTTGTTCCCGGCCGTGTTGTCGTAGTAGCCAGTAATGACCAGGACGGACCCCGCCGGCACGAGCGGTGCGGCGTCGTCTGCATAGATGTGACTGGTGTGCCAGTCATTGGTCCAGTCAGACACCGAGCTCACCATCTCCAGGTCGCCCGTCTTCGGATCGAAGATCTCGAGGGTCTTACCCA